>NZ_RJPX01000054.1:0-10164 GCF_003944325.1 Streptococcus mitis
CTATGTTTACCTTAAAGATGCGGCTCATGCGGACAATATTCGGACAAAAGAAGAGATTAAACGTCAGAAGCAGGAACATAGTCATAATCATAATGAAAGCACAGATAATGCTGTTGCTGCTGCAAGAGCTCAAGGTCGCTATACAACGGATGATGGATATATCTTTAATGCATCTGATATCATTGAGGACACAGGGGATGCCTATATTGTTCCTCATGGCAATCACTTCCACTATATTCCTAAGAGTGATTTGTCTGCCAGTGAATTAGCTGCTGCTCAAGCCTTCTTATCTGGGAAAGGTGGTCAATTAAGTACGGTTGAATATCGTTCAAGCAGAGCTGAAACAAGATCTGGTGTGAGAACGAGTCAAGCTGAGACTCCTCAAAATCCTGCAACAGATTCTGAAAGTCAAAGTGAAGATTTAGCTAGTCTCCTTCAAGAATTGTACGCTTTGCCACTTAGCCAACGTCATGTGGAGTCTGATGGATTGGTATTTGATCCAGCACAGATTACAAAACGTACAGCAAATGGTGTAGCAGTGCCTCACGGGGATCATTTCCATTTCATTCCTTATTCACAAATGTCTGCTTTGGAAGAAAAATTGGCTCGAAATCTGCCAATTGGAGGTCAGTCTGTTCAAAGTCATTCTGACAATACGAAACCAAGCAGTACAGATAAAACAAGTTCAACCATTAAACCAAACTTTAATCTCAATACGCATACACCAAATCGAGGAACTGGAGGCGCTTATACAACAGATGATGGGTATGTCTTTAGTCCGACAGATGTGATTGAAGATACAGGAGACGCTTTTGTTGTACCGCACGGCAATCATTTCCACTATATCCCTAAGAGTGATTTGTCAGCAGGAGAACTGGCTGCCGCCCAAGCCTATTGGAATGGTAAACAAGGCGCACATTCCTCTACAAGTTCAAGTAAACCAAGTAGTGATAATGCTAATCCAGCCCAACCAAGCTTGCCAGAGACTCCTAATCTAACTGTCACACCAACATATCATCAAAATCAAGGGGAAGATATTTCAACACTTTTAACTGAATTGTATGCCAAACCTTTATCAGAACGACATGTAGAATCTGATGGGCTCGTCTTTGATCCAGCACAAATCATCAAACGTACTGCAAATGGTGTCGCAGTGCCCCACGGAGACCATTATCACTTTATCCCTTATTCACAAATGTCACCGCTGGAAGAAAAATTGGCTCGTATGATAGCTGTTAAGGGAGAAAATGGCAGTGTCTTGCCAAGTGTTACTCCTTTGAAGCCAGCCCCTACTACCAAACCTCTTGCACCAGTTGAAAATAAACAGACTGAACTTGATGTCAACCAGGTTGTTAGAAAAGTTGGTGACGGTTATATTTTCGAGGATAAGGGCGTTAGTCGTTATGTTCTAGCTAAAGATTTGGCTAAAGATAAGATTGACGCTATTGAAAATCTCTTGTCTAAGAAAACTCAAGAGACACATGCTCTAGTTGCGAAGAAAGAAAATGTACCACCTCGTGACCAAGAATTTTATGATAAAGCATATAATTTATTGGTTGAGGCTCATAAAGCCTTGTCTGAAAATAAGGGTCGTACTTCTGATTTTCAAGCCTTAGACAAATTAGCAGAGCGCTTGAATGATGAATCTTCTAATAAAGGAAAATTAGTAGATGATTTATTGGCATTCCTAGCACCAATTACCCATCCAGAGCGACTTGGCAAACCAAATGCTCAAATTGCTTATACAGACGATGAAATTAAATTAGCGAAATTAGCAGGTAAGTATACAACAGAGGATGGCTATATCTTTGACACTCGTGATATTACCAGTGATGAGGGAGATGCTTATGTAACACCTCATATGACCCATAGCCATTGGATTAAGAAAGATAGTTTGTCTGAAGCTGAAAGAGTGGCAGCTCAGGCTTATGCTAAAGAGAAAGGTTTGACGCCTCCTTCAACAGATAATCAGAATTCAGGAAATGCTGAGGTTAAAGGAGTAGAAGCAATCTATAATAAAGTGAAAGCAGCTAAAAAGGTTCCACTTGATCATATTCCTTATAATCTACAACATACTGTTGAAGTTAAAAATGGTAGCTTAATTATACCTCATTACGACCATTACCATAACATTAAATTTGGGTGGTTTGACGAAGGACTTTATGAGGCACCTAAAGGATATAGTTTAGAGGATCTCTTTGCGACTGTAAAATACTATGTAGAACATCCAAACGAACGCCCGCATTCAGATAATGGATGGGGAAACGCAAGTGACCATGTTCGTAAAAATAAAGCAGACAAAGATAGTAAACATGATGAAGAAAAGGAAGAACATCATGAACTAGATGAGTCAACTCCTCCTGAATCTAATGAAAAGGAGAATCATTCAAGTTTGAGCCCTTCAGTAGATAATCTTTATAAACCGAGTACGGATGAAAAAGATAAAGAGGAAGAAGTTAAAGATACAACAGATGAAGCTGAAGTCCCTCAAGTAGAGACTGAAAAAGTAGAAGCCAAACTTAAAGAAGCAGAAGCTTTGCTTGCTAAAGTAACAGATGCTAGTCTGAAGGCTAATGCAACAGAAACCCTAGCTGGTTTACGGAATAATTTGAACCTCCAAACCATGGATAATAATGGTATCATGGCAGAAGCAGAAAAATTACTTGCGTTGTTAAAAAGAAAGTAATCCTCCATCTGTAAGTAAGGAAAAATCAACTAATGAAAAATGAAAGTCTCGATAAAGAGGCTTTTATTTTTATTATGTGAATATGTAAAATTCTTGACAAGCAATACTAAAAAGAGTAAACTATTAACTAGTTAATTAACTGGTTTATTATTTTATAGTGAATCAAATAAAGTTAAGAAAAGAGGAAAGAATGAAAATCAATAAAAAATATGTAGCAGGTTCAGTGGCAGTCCTTGCCCTAAGTGTTTGCTCCTATGAACTTGGACGGTACCAAGCTGGTCAAGTTAAGAAAGATTCTAATCGAGTTGCTTATATAGACGGTGATCAGGCTGGTCAAAAGGCAGAGAACTTGACACCAGATGAAGTCAGTAAAAGAGAAGGAATCAACGCAGAACAAATCGTTATCAAGATTACGGATCAAGGTTATGTGACTTCTCATGGAGACCATTATCACTACTATAATGGCAAGGTTCCTTATGACGCTATCATCAGTGAAGAACTGCTGATGAAAGATCCGAATTATCAGTTGAAGGATTCAGACATTGTCAATGAAATCAAGGGTGGCTATGTCATTAAGGTAGACGGGAAATACTATGTTTACCTTAAAGATGCTGCCCATGCGGACAATATTCGAACAAAAGAAGAGATTAAACGTCAGAAGCAGGAACACAGTAGTAATCATGGAGGTGGTTCTAACGATCAGGCGGTAGTTGCTGCCAGAGCGCAGGGACGCTATACAACGGATGATGGGTATATCTTTAATGCATCTGATATCATTGAGGACACAGGAGATGCCTATATTGTCCCTCACGGCAATCACTTCCACTATATTCCTAAGAGTGATTTGTCTGCCAGTGAATTAGCTGCTGCCCAAGCCTTCCTATCTGGAAAAGGCGGTCAATTAAGTACGGTTGAATACCGTTCAAGCAGGGGAGAAACAAGATCTAGTGTGAGAACGAGTCAATCTGAAACTCCTCAAAATCCTGCAACAACTCCTGAGAGTCAAAATGAGGACTTAGCTAGTCTCCTTCAAGAATTGTACGCTTTGCCACTTAGCCAACGTCATGTGGAATCTGATGGATTGGTATTTGACCCAGCACAGATTACAAAACGTACTGCCAATGGTGTTGCAGTTCCTCACGGAGATCATTTCCATTTCATTCCTTATTCGCAAATGTCTGCTTTGGAAGAAAAATTGGCTCGAAATCTACCAATTGGAGGTCAGCCAGTTCAAAGTCATTCTGACAATCCGAAACCAAGTTCAACACCAAGTTCACCGATTAAACCAAACTTTAATCTCAATACGCAAGCATCAAATCGAGGAACTGGAGGAGCCTATACAACAGATGATGGGTATGTCTTTAGTCCGACAGATGTGATTGAAGATACAGGTGACGCTTTTGTTGTACCTCATGGCAATCATTTCCACTATATACCTAAGAGTGATTTGTCAGCAGGAGAATTGGCTGCCGCCCAAGCTTATTGGAATGGTAAACAGGGTTCTCATTCTTCTACAAGCTCAAGTAAACCAAGTAGTGATAATGCTAAACCAGCTCAACCAAGTTTGACAGAGACTCCAAATCTGACTGTCACGCCAACTTATCATCAAAATCAAGGGGAAGACATTTCAACACTTTTAAGTGAATTGTATGCCAAACCTTTATCAGAACGCCATGTGGAATCTGATGGATTGGTCTTTGATCCGGCACAAATTATCAAACGTACTGCAAATGGTGTCGCAGTGCCTCACGGGGATCATTATCACTTTATCCCTTATTCACAAATGTCTGATTTAGAGCAGAAGATTGCTAGAATTATTCCGTTAAAAGGGCAAAATGGATTAAATCAAATTGGTACAGATATTAAACCTTTAGTATCAAAAGAAGTAGTACATAAGTTCTTAGGACAACCAATCAAAGCATATGGAAAAGGTTTAGATGGTAAACCTTATGATACGAGCGATGGATATATATTTACCAAAGATTCAATCGATTCTGTTGATAAATCAGGTGTTATTGCCAAACACGGAGATCATTTCCATTATATGGGATACGGTGAATTAGAACAATTCGAATTGGATGAAGTTGCCAAATGGATTCAAGAAACTGGTAAAAATCCAGACGACATCGTTTCTTCAGTTCACTCAGATGAGAAGGAAAGACCAAAGTTTGATTATAAAAAAGTAACTAATAAGATTTCTAGAAATAGTAAAATTGGTTATATAATCAATGAAGGTGGTAAAGATTATTTTTATTCGCGTGAAGAACTCGATCTTACTCAAATAGCTTTTTCTGAGCAGGAACTAATGCTTAAAGATAAAGATACTTATCGTTATGATATTGTAGAAACAGAAATTAAACCAAGATTAGCTGTAGATGTATCTAGCTTGCCTATGCATGCAGCCAATACTACGTATGATACTGGAACTTCCTTCATTATTCCACACATCGATCACATTCATGTAGTACCGTATTCTTGGTTAAATAGTGATCAAATTGCAACTATAAAATATGTGATGCAGCATCCTGATGTGCGTCCTGAAGTTTGGTCAAAACCAGGTCATGATGATGCTGGATCTGTTATTGCTAATGTAACTCCTCTTGAAAAACGTCCTGGAATGCAGAACTGGCAAATTATCCATTCTGCGGAAGAAGTTCAGAAAGCACTTAAAGAAGGCAAGTTTGCAACTCCTGATGGATATATTTTTGATCCTCAGGATGTACTGGCAAAGGAAACTTATATTTGGGCAGATAAATCTTTCAGTATTCCAAGAGCTAGCGGTGACTCATTAAGGAGTATCAATCAGTCGGATTTATCAGAGAAAGAGTGGAAACAAGCTCAAGAGTTGATAGCTAAAAGAAATGAAGAAAAAGAAACAACAAATGCTGCTTCTAATTCAAATCTAGTTTCGATAGATAATAAAACAGAAACAAAGAAAGAAGAAGCTGATTCAGGTAAAGTTGATGAAAAACCAAAGGATAGCACACCTCAAAATGAGGCAGATACGCCTATCAACAATCCTTCGGTTGAAAGAGATAAACCTAAAGCAGAAGAAAATAAAGAAGATGATTACGATGATATACCAGATTATGGATTAGATAAGGCCACTTTAAAAGATCATATAAATAAAATATCACAAATTGCTCAAATTGATTCGAAATACCTTATTTTTTCTTCAGAAGGTGTTCAATTTTATAATAAGAATGGGGATTTAGTAACCTATGATATTAAAACTCTTAAGCAAATAAAACCTTAGAATATTTTGACTAATGATAAATTGGTTGAAAGGACATTGTTCTACTTTTGGATAGAATAATGTCCTTTTATTTGTTAATAGATAGATGAAATTTCCTGTTTTAAAAATGAAGCCAGGAATTTTAAAGTAATAATTTTATTCTCACTCACTAAAATTTCTTGACAGATAAACTTAAAAGAGGTAAACTATTTACTAGTTAATTAAATGGTTAAATAACTGGTTTATAAAAAACTGTTTAACCGAGAAAAAGAAGCTAAGAAATAGCTTCATCATTTATTGAAATGAGGAGTTTATGAAATTTAATAAAAAGTATATAGCAGCTGGATCAGCTGTTATCGTATCCTTGAGTCTTTGCGCCTATGCACTGAACCAGCATCGCTCGCAGGAAAATAAGGACAACAATCGTGTCTCTTATGTGGATGGTGGCCAGTCAAGTCAGAAAACTGAAAACTTGACGCCAAGTCAGGTTAGCCAAAAAGAAGGAATTCAGGCTGAGCAAATTGTTATCAAGATTACAGATCAGGGCTATGTGACGTCACACGGTGACCACTATCATTATTATAATGGTAAAGTTCCTTATGATGCCCTCTTTAGTGAAGAACTTCTGATGAAGGACCCAAACTACCAACTTAAGGATGGAGATATTGTCAATGAAGTCAAGGGTGGTTATATCATCAAGGTAGATGGAAAATATTATGTCTACCTAAAAGATGCTTCTCATGCTGATAATGTTCGAACAAAAGATGAAATCAATCGCCAAAAACAAGAACATGGTAAAGACGAGAAAGGACCTAGCGCAGAAGTATCTGTAGCTAAGTTACAGGGACGTTATACTACTGATGATGGTTACGTCTTTAACGCTTCAGATATCATTAAAGATACAGGTGATGGTTATATAGTACCACATGGTGGTCACTATCATTTCATTCCTAAGAGTGACTTGTCGGCAGGTGAATTAGCAGCCGCAAAAGCATATTTATCAGGGAATACTACAGCTCTCAGTCAACCTTTATCAGTGACACCGAATAATGGTGTTACTGCAGCAGATGATGGTTATGTCTTTAACCCTAATGACATTGTCAGAGATACCGGTGATGCTTATATAGTAAGACATGGGGACCACTATCATTATATTCTTAAGTCATCTCTTAACAATCCCCCATCACACTCTAACACGGAAGAGGTAGGAAGTTCTTCTAGTTCTGTATTAAGTAATCCGTCACCACATGTCCACCATGAGGAAGAAGATGGACACGGCTTTGATGCTAATCGTATTATCGCTGAAGATGAATCAGGTTTTGTCATGACCCATGGTGACCATAACCATTACTTCTTCAAGAAGGACTTGACACCAGAACAAATCAAGGCGGCGCAGGATCATTTGAAAGGTGTAAGAACAGGAACACCAAGTCCAGCACATGATGACGATGACGATCATGATGAAGATGCACATGGTCATCACCATGAAGAACACGGCCATGATTTTGATGTCAATCGAGTTATCAGTGAAGACGCTGCTGGTTTCATTATGAGCCATGGCGACCACAATCATTACTTCTTTAAGAAAGATTTGACACCTGAGCAAATTAAGGCAGCTCAAGATCATTTGAGAGGTAAAGCGCCAGTAACACCAAGTCCAGCACATGATGACGATGACGATCATGATGAAGATGCACATGGTCATCACCATGACGAACACGGCCATGGTTTTGATGCCAATCGAGTTATCAGTGAGGATGAGCAAGGTTTTGTCATGAGTCACGGTGACCACAATCATTACTTCTTCAAGAAGAATTTGACAGCAGACCAAATTAAGGCGGCTCAGAATCATTTGAACACACATCATGATGCAGAGCCTGTAAAACCTCTTGCTAAAACGGTAGAGTCTTTCTCAAGAGATGCTAGCGATGAAGAAAAGATTGCTTATATTTCTAAGACCTACGGGGTTCCACTTGAAGCTATTAGAATTTCAAATGGATTCTTTGTCTTTGGAAATCCAGACCAAGCCTACGATCCAACTCATATCCATCCCTATGCTGTTCGTAAGGAACATGTTCGACTTCCACTCCAAACTGGAAATCCAGAACTTGATTTTTTAAATGAACTCTATACTACTGCCTTACGTGATGGTGTGTCTCCTTATAGCTTACAGGTGGAAAATGGAAGTTTTGTGATTCCTCATGGCGACCACAATCACTATATCAAGGTTCAAACTAAGGGCTATGAAGTAGCTTTGAAAAACAAGATTCCAGCTCTCCAATCCAACTATCAACCTGGAGATTTTGATGAGAAGGCAGTCTTGGCAAAAGTAGATCAACTTCTAGCTGAAAGTAGAACAATTTATCAAGATCAACCTATTAAACAAAGACAGATTGAGTTGGCTTTGGGTCAATTTACTGAGAGTATGAAGAAACTTGCAACCAACTCTACTGCGGGTTATCTTGCAAGACTTGACCTCTTTGATAAGCAATATATCCATATTGATGGAAGTGTCAAACCAGTCGAAACAAGTGCTTTAGATAAGAAATATCAGTCCTTGATTGATAAAATCAATACACTAGATACTGACTCTTATGGACTTCCGAAAAAAGATCTTCTAGTTCGACTCCAAGAAGCTAAGTTGGCTAAAGATGAGGCTGGTTTAGCAGCGATTGAATCACAACTTCAAGCTCTTCAAGATTTTAATGATCGTACTGGTGATACAACAGTGGAATACATCAAGTACTTCTATGAGCACGTAAATGATAGTCGTTTAAGTGATGAGCTTCGTAATAAAGTTGCTAATTTGACTTTGACTTTATATCAATCACAATCTTTCCGTAAGGCTGTGGACTTGAATAAACTGTTCCCAAGCATTTATCAAACAAAACAAGAAGTAGAAGAGGCTTTGAAAAATCAGCCAGCTACTGCAAAAGTAAATGAAACAGTTTTAGATAAAGAAACAGTTGATAGTCAATCTGCTAAGCAAGCAATTTATGAATTCCTGAAAGAAATCTATCCTGATCTTAAGAAAGAAGAACATGTCAATCATGTTAGCAAAGAGCAAGTTGAAACTATCTTAACCAAAGCAGAGCAATTCTTAGCTCAAGTTAAAGAAGTGGGAATCAGACAATCCTTGGCAGAAGAAGTAGAAAATCTAAAAGTTGCAGCTAGCAAGGCTGATGCAGATTTGGATGAAATCAATGTCCAGGTTAACGATCTATTGAAACGTATTGTAGCTACTCTGCAAAAAGAGAAGGAGACTGCGCAACAAGATCCACAAATAATTAATCTACATAAACAACTTTATGGATATATCAACTCATTACATAAGTATTTAGAAGATAACAATGGTTCAAATGAAGAATTTGAAAAAGTTGATAAACTATTCGATCAGCTTGATGATGATGTGAAAAATAATGATAAAGAAGCTTTACTTGAATTAGCGAAAACAATAGTAGCCTTGACTCAAGAAATCAAGTCTAAATCAAGAGCAAGTGAAGAAGCAACTCCAGCAACAAAAGCTGAATCGAATGCTGATAGCACAAGTGCAGAGAATCAACCAATTGCAAGTACAGCAACCGAAGCACCAGTAGCATCTGAATCTAACAGTGATACTGCAAGCGACGAAAGCAAACCAAGCAACACAAGAGATTCTAAACCAGCTGAATCAACTTCAGAAAAGAAAACAACTGAATCTGTAACAAGTACTGGAAATCAAGAAAAACCAGCTCAATCATGACCACCCGTCTAACGGGTGGTTTGAACCAAGGGCTATAAGCCCAAATTACCAGCCAGCGCCTAAAGACGCTGGCTTTCACGTTGTTCAAGCCTTATTGCTCTTGACTCGTCACTTGCCTCTTAAAGAGGCTTTAGTATTACTTACCACTATCCCTAAAGGGATCCTCATATTCTTTTACACTTAATTTATCTAGTGCTATATCATGCTTTACTCGTTCTCAAATTTTCATACTCGTGAAGAAATCATCCACTGGATAATTTCTTTAATCTTGAATATATTTCTTAATTGTGGCTTCATTGAGTCCAACCGTACTCACATAATAACCTTCCGCCCAAAAATGCCGATTCCCAAACTTGTACTTGAGATTGGCGTGTTTGTCAAACATCATGAGTGCACTTTTACCTTTTAAATAACCCATGAAACTTGAAACACTTATCCTTGGTGGAATACTGACTAACATATGTACATGGTCTGGCATTAAGTGACCCTCGATAATTTCAA
>NZ_RJPX01000055.1:0-9768 GCF_003944325.1 Streptococcus mitis
AAGCAACTCAGTAAGTGAATCAGCATCTAAAGTAGCTTCAGAATCAGCTTCAACAAGCACCTCAGTAAGCGAATCAGCATCTAAACTTACATCAGAGTCAGCTTCAACAAGCAACTCAGTAAGTGAATCTGCATCTAAAGTAGCTTCAGAGTCAGCTTCAACAAGCANCTCAGTAAGCGAATCAGCATCTAAACGTGCTTCAGAAGTAGCTTCACAATCAGCTTCAACAAGCAACTCAGTNAGTGAGTCAGCATCTAAACTTACNTCAGAGTCAGCTTCAACAAGCAACTCAGTGAGTGAGTCNGCATCTAAAGTAGCTTCAGAGTCGGCTTCAACAAGCAACTCAGTGAGTGAGTCAGCATCTAAAGTAGCNTCAGAGTCAGCTTCAACAAGCANCTCAGTAAGTGAATCTGCATCTAAACTTACATCAGAATCAGCTTCAACAAGCAACTCAGTGAGCGAATCAGCATCTAAACGTGCTTCAGAAGTAGAATCACAATCAGCTTCAACAAGCAACTCAGTAAGTGAATCAGCATCTAAAGTAGCTTCAGAATCAGCTTCAACAAGCACCTCAGTAAGCGAATCAGCATCTAAACTTACCTCAGAGTCAGCTTCAACAAGCAACTCAGTAAGTGAATCTGCATCTAAAGTAGCTTCAGAGTCAGCTTCAACAAGCACCTCAGTAAGCGAATCAGCATCTAAACTTACCTCAGAGTCAGCTTCAACAAGCACCTCAGTAAGCGAATCTGCAGCTTCAGTAAGTGAGTCAGTGTCAGAATCAGTTTCTAAATTGATATCAGAAGGAAATTCTGTAAGTACATCGGTATCAGAATCAGTTTCTAGATTATTCTCAGAATCACTATCTACAAGTAAATTACAATCAGAATCTGTATCTAAGTTCTTCTCAGAATCGTTATCAGGAAGCACTTCACATTCAACTTCTGTATCTAAGTTCTTCTCAGAATCAGCATCACTTTCTACTTCAATTAGTACAAGTATTTCTGCTTCACCAAAATGTTCTTGTGTCGATGATTCAATAAGTACATCTGTATCTAAGTCAGCCTCAACAAGCAATTCAGTAAGTGAATCAGTGTCTAAGGTAGCTTCAGAGAAAGCTTCAACAAGCACCTCAGTAAGTGAATCAGCGTCTAAGGTAGCTTCAGAGAAAGCTTCAACAAGCACCTCAGTAAGTGAATTAGTGTCTAAGGTAGCTTCAGAGAAAGCTTCAACAAGCACCTCAGTAAGTGAATCAGCGTCTAAGGCAACTTCAGAGAAAGCTTCAACAAGCACCTCAGTAAGTGAATCAGCGTCTAAGGTAACTTCAGAGAAAGCTTCAACAAGTACCTCAGTAAGTGAATCAGCGTCTAAGGTAACTTCAGAGAAAGCTTCAACAAGTACCTCAGTAAGTGAATCAGCGTCTAAGGTAGCTTCAGAGAAAGCTTCAACAAGTACCTCAGTAAGTGAATCAGCGTCTAAGGTAGCTTCAGAGAAAGCTTCAACAAGTACCTCAGTAAGTGAATCAGCGTCTAAGGTAGCTTCAGAGAAAGCTTCAACAAGCACCTCAGTAAGTGAATCAGCGTCTAAGGTAGCTTCAGAGAAAGCTTCAACAAGCACCTCAGTAAGTGAATCAGCGTCTAAGGTAGCTTCGGAGAAAGCTTCTGAGTCAGCTTCAACAAGTAAGTCAGTATCTGAATCATTATCAACAAGTATGGGAGATCCAGATAGTACGGACAAACCAGACTTTATTTTGAGCGAGAGTGCTTCACAATCAACGAGCGCAAGTGAATCAATATCAGTATCAGTATCTGCGTCAACTTCATCAAGTGAAAACGTATCAAGTTCTGAATCAGCAAGCATGTCAGTTTCTGAGTCTACATCAGTCGCAGCAAATATGTCAGCTTCTGAATCAAGAACAGAATCAGAAGGCAATTCAAGAAAACAATTACCAAATACTGGTACAGAAGCATCTAAATCATCTGTACTACTTGGTGCTTTGGCAGCCATAACTGGTCTTGGATTGATTGCGAAACGTCGTAAAAATGATCAGGAAGATTAATAAGAATACCAATAAAAAGTTTCCTTATTAAGTAAAAATACTGAAAGAAAACCCTTGAAAAGTTTAACTTTTCAAGGGTTTTTGGTTGTCTTGTAAGAGAAAATGATGATATAATTTAGAATAGGAATGTTTTTCAATGTTTTATAATTTTATTTGATATTATCAAGACAAAATGATTTAGTATAAAGAAAGACCGAGATTTGAATTGAATCTATACTCTTTCACAATCTTTTTAAGCGTTTTTAACATTCTTCTACTATAGGTATGTAGTGCTCTTTGATGTTTATTGAGTTTACAAATTAATAGAAAAATAAAAATAAATGGAAATAGGTAAATACAATGGAAAAATTAACATTTGTTTTAGCTGGTGATTATGGCTATATTCGATATATAGAAGCAACATTAAAGTCAATTTGCTATCATCATGATCATTGTAAAGTTTATATTTTGAATCAAGATATTCCTCAGGAATGGTTTATCAGTGTTCGTGAAAAAATGGGTCAGAAGCAGAGTGAATTAGTTGATGTGAAATTGACAAGTGGCTTGGTCTCAAAAACATGGAAGTTACCTCCGTTTGGAGCTCATATGAACCATATGTCTTTTGCGAGATACTTTATCCCACAATTTGTGGAAGAAGATAAGGTGCTGTATTTGGATAGTGATACGATTGTAACAAGATCATTGAATGAGTTGTTTGAAATCGAACTTGGTGATAAACTTTTGGCAGCGGCTAAAGTTATTTATGGATTAGAAGATAGATTTAATTCGGGTGTCTTACTAGTTAATAATAAGTTGTGGAAAGAAGAAAATATTCAAGCGACTTTAATCGAAATCACTGATAGGGATCATGAAACATTGCCAGAATCAGATCAAACTGTCTTTAATCGTGTTGCAGGGGAACGCTATATCGTATTAGATGATACTTACAATTTCCAAGTGGGTTATGACCGAATTGCAGAGGAGAGACAGCAGTATTTTATTTTAGAAATGTCGACAGACCCATTGCCAGCTATTATTCATTATCTTTCAGGAGATAAGCCTTGGAATTTAAGATCTTACTCTCGTTTAAGAGAAGTATGGTGGAGATATTCAATGATGGACTGGTCAGAGATTGCGAATCATAAAACACCTAGAAAAAAACGTGACATATTTATTATGACAGATAGTCAGTCATTGGAACAGATTGATTATCTAGTTACTCATTTACCAAATTTCATGTTTCATATAGCAGCAAATACGTTAATGGGTGATGTTTTGAATTGTTTACGAAAATATGAAAATGTAAGATTATATCCCGCTATTTTAGATTGGAATCGCAATCGATTGGTTGATGAGTGTGACATTTATCTAGACATTAACTATGAGGAAAAAAATCAACAAGTAATTGAAACTGCAAAACAAAAAGGAAAACCAATCCTAACATTTGATACGGTAGTGAATCCCTATCATGTGGATCAGGTATTCTCTAGTTCGGAACCTCAAAAGATGTGTGATTACATTCTATCTTTATAGGAATTATCATTTTAATCAGTTTATGATTATGGAGGAATAAAAGGGAGATATAGATGCTTTATCTAACAAAGCAGTATAATCTGGATGAGCAGCAATTTGTAGAAAATGTACTTTCTTCTGGTATTGAGGTTCATGTTGTAACCATGGAGTATGCAGAGCAGGCTCAAGACTATATTCATTTTTTACCGATGTTACTTGCAAAGAAATCAGTATTAAATCAATATAAAAGTGAATCATTGATAGCTTTGAAAGTGGCGGTTCCTAAATATTNGGAAATTTGTATGGAAGAAAATTACGCAACCATATGGGATAAAGATATTCAACGAGGTCAGATTTTNTACCGTCATAAAGAATTATATACAGTAGATAGGGTTGAATGGTGGGATAGTCAGGGAAAAGTTATAAGCTGCGATTACTATTTAGAAAATGGTTGGCGTTATAAGCAGGAAATAATGGATGAATCAGAAAAGAGTATCTCGGTTCATTATTATGATGCTCAAAATACTCTATTAATGATTAAAAATGTAGAGCGAGGCTTATTTACTTTATTTAAAGATGAAATTACCCATATTTATACCGAAGATGAACTATGGCAGGCCTGTATAGAGCTATTTGATTTAGAAAATGAAGTGCTAGTTGTTGGAGATTTAGAAATAGCAGATTATTTAGATAGTCAAAAAATTTCTGCAGTTTATTCTTCTAAAGAACCGATTCAAATCCAAGAAGTAGAAGTCTATCTATCAAGAGTAGATAGACTCTATGTTTATCATTATTCGATATTTGAATCCCTTGCTCCAAACGATAAAATTCATCATATCAGTCCCTTGTATCCTTCAAAAATGAATGTGAATCACCATCGTGCGCTCATCATGACTCACACACAAGAAATTGAAAAAATCGAGGAAGTTATTGAGAAGTTGCCGATGGTTGATTTTCATATAGCTGCTCTTACGAATATGGGTCCTAGATTATTGGATCTTGGACTACGTGAAAATGTCTATTTACATCCAGGAATTAGCCAGGCAGAGTATGAAAGTTTGCTAGAACAGTGTAGTTTGTATTTAGATATTAATCATAGTATAGAAATATTGAATGCCGTGGAAGAATCTTTGGAAAAAGGTTTGCTTTTATTTGCTTTTAAGGAGACTCAGCATAGGAGAGGTTTTATCTGTCCTGAGCATCTAGCTTCAAGTCAAGTTGCGACTGATTTGATTGATGCTATCAAAAAGGTTGTCGTTTCAGAGGAAATGTATCATTTGTCTTTGCAAAAGCAATGGAAATGGATTCAATCTTCTACTAAAGAAGATTACAATAGAGCTTTTCGAAAGGTGGCAAATTAAGTGACAGTTTATCTATTCGACTTATTAGTAGGGTATGAACCAAATGGTGTAGATCGTTCTCAGGCCAATCGTGCTCGGATCTTTAAAAAGACGAATCTAGATGTTCGTTACATATTTTCTGTCATTCCTCCAAGAGAAGATTTTCTTTATTTTCAACATATTGGGATTCCTCTAGATAAAATGATGATTGCTCCCTTTTACTTAGCTGGAGAAAAAGGTGTAAAATCAACTATCACTAGTGAAGAGATGATTAGTAGACTGCACCTAGAGAATCGTCCGATAGTTGAGAGATACCAGCATCAAATCGTTTATCAAATATCTGAAGATCATAGGCTATTTCTGAAATGTGAGGATGGAATAGTTTATCAGGTTGATCATTTTTATCAAGATACACTCTATCAGAGAGATCATTATACTTCTCATTTGATATGTAGAGAGTGGTTTGACCAAGGGACTTATCAGTGGAGCAAAAGGTGCTTCTATAATTCCGAAAGTGAAGTGGTCTATGAAGGTTTCCAATCGTTAGGAAAAACACGGTATCGCTTTGGTTCAGAATGGCTTGAAGGCGAATACGACTTGATGCAATATTTTATCAAATCCTTGTCCCTTTCTTCTGCTGATGTCGTCCTTATGGACAGGGTCTCTAGATTTTCCTTTTCACAGGCAATTTTAGAATATGCTAATCATGCAAAAATAGGAGTTTTTCTTCACTCTCTCCATCAATATAAGACGGGTGCGATGAATAATGAGTATTATTATTTATTTCAACATGCGACTTCTTTTGACTTTATGCTTGTTTCGACAGAAGCACAAAAAACAGACTTGGAGAACTATCTAAGAGAGATGGGCTTACCTAGCTGTCCGATTTGTGTGATACCAGCTGCTAGTATCGAAAGTATCGAGAGCAATGTAGAGACGATGGTTCCTTATTCGGCTATGCTTGCTGCTCGCTTAAACTATCGTAAACAAGTCGATATAGCGATTAAGGTAGGAGCAAAGGTCAAAGAGAAAATACCAGAATTTACTTTGGATATCTATGGTCAAGGGGAAGATTATCATAAATTGAACCAACTGATTTCAGAGCTAAATGCTGAAGATTATATAAGGTTACGTGGTTATCAAAATTTAAAAGAAGAGTATAAAAAACACCAGCTGTATCTCTCAACTTCTTCTTGGGAAACCTTGGGACTAACCTTACTTGAAGGGGTGGCTTCTGGTATGGGATTAGTAGGTTTAGATGTCCCTTATGGGGCACCTACCTTTATTCAAAATGGGAAGAATGGTTATTTAGTCCCCTATTCTGAAGGTCAAGATAAAGAAGAAAGTGTTGAAAGAATGACGAAGGCCGTATTGGAGTTTTTTGATTTGAATCAAAATGAAGTATCGCAGCATTCATATCGAATTGCAGCCTCTTATTTGGATGAGGTCATTGCAGAAAAGTGGAGAGTATTGATAGAAGATTAAATTTGTGCTTTTTAGCAAGTTATTTGTAAAAAGGACGAACCTGAAAAGATGGTTGAAAAAATAAGAAGCTTATTTAGTTGATAAGTATTAGGAAGATAACATGAAGAAATACCCTTTAATTAGTGTAATTGTACCTGTATACAATGTTGAACAGTATTTACGACAATGTATAGATAGTATTTTGAATCAGACTTACCCAGAGATTGAAGTCTTATTAATAAATGATGGTTCGACAGATGCTTCTGACGATATTTGTCGGGAGTATGTGGAACGTGATAATCGTATTCGTTATTTTGTTAAGGAAAACGGAGGATTGTCAGACGCTCGAAACTATGCTTTAGACAGAGCTACGGGAGAGTATGTAACCTTTGTTGATTCAGATGATTTTTTGATGGAGCAAGCTCTGGAAAAGCTGTATGCAACTAGTCTGCTTGGGGAATCAGACTTAGTAGTAGGTTTCTTTTGCTACTTTGAAGAACCTTATTTTCAATTCTTCACGCAGCACGACATTCCTAAACTACCTATCACTTTTATTGGTAATATTGATGCAGTTCAACAACTGGATGATATGGTAGATGTAAATTTCTTGCGTTTTTCAACTGCTTGGGGGAAATTGTATAAGCGCAGTTTATTTGAGGGTATTCGATATCCTTATGGGAAATACGCAGAAGATCAATTTACAACCTGGAAACTTTATTTAAAAGCAGAAAAGATAGCTGTAAGTAATCAGACTGTTTATGTGTATCGATACAATCCCAATGGTTTATCTAAAAGTTTTAATTTATCACATATGGATTATATTGATGCTTTGGAAGAAAGAATTCGTGAAACCAAAGATATAGACGGGATTAATATTGTAAAAACATATAGAATGTATGACTATGTGTTGAAAAGAAGATTATCAGAGTTGGAATTCTATGGATATGAAGAAGAAAGGGAAAAGTTGAAACATAAGATTGATCATCTTGATTTAGAAAACATTATCAATCAGCTAGAACTGGAGAAGCAAGATGAATAATGAATTGATTAGTATTATCGTTCCGATTTATAATACAGAGAAGTATTTACATGAGTGTTTGAATAGTATTCAACAACAGACTTATCCGTATTTTGAGTGCATCATGGTCAATGATGGCTCGACTGATTCATCAGGAATAATTTGTCAGGAATATGTAGAGAATGATAGTCGTTTTCGTTATTTTGAAAAGGATAATGGTGGTGTAGCTTCTGCTCGTAACCTAGGACTCGAACGTTCGGGGGGGGCGTACATTACTTTTATTGATTCAGATGATTGGGTTGAGCCGAACTATTTAGATGTTCTTTATACTGCTCTTAAAGAGAATGATACAGATGTAGCAATTTCTACTTATAAACGATTTGCTCAGGATGGTGTATTTTATTTGAGAAGTTATTCAAGGGAGGACGATGAATTTCTTAATATTGGGACAAGAAGTAGAGATTCTTTTTTAGAAATCCTTCCAAGATTGGGAGAGCTTGATCATAGTTTTTACTCTATTTCATCTAAATTAATAAAAAGAGAAATCATTGGAAATCTTTTGTTTGATGAACAAATAAGCTATGCAGAAGACTTGAATTTCTTCTTTTATTTATATCTTGGAGTTGAGTCAGTTGTTTATGTGAGAGACTATACTTATGTCTACAGAACACATGATGCTAGTACATCACAAAATGTTAATGAACTTAAAGCATTACAAGAGTTGGAAATCTATAAAAAGATGTTCCAACAAATTGACAGGATGGGACTACCAACTTTCCATTATTTTAAAAGAATGGAAAATGTAGTGACATATAGAATATCCGGTTTTCCAACATCAAAAGCAATTAGAGAATATGAATCATTTGTGTCAGAAGTTCGAGAAAGGGTTACTTATCAGCAACCATTAATTAGTCTAATCGTTCCGATTTATAATGTTGAGAACTATCTATGGAGCTGTTTGGACAGCATTGCTAAACAGACTTATTCAAATATAGAGGTTCTGTTGGTTAACGATGGTTCTGCTGCTATCTGTCAGGAGTTTGTTGCGAGGGATAGTCGTTTTCGTTATATTGAAAAGGAAAATGGTGGCTTGTCGGATGCTCGAAATGTTGGTATTGCGAGAGCAAAAGGGGAGTTTCTATCATTTGTTGATTCAGATGATTGGATAGAACCGACTTATGTAGAGGATTTGTACCGAGCAGCCTTATTTAATGATGCAGAAGTAGTTGTATCGAATTATAAAAAATTTGATGTGAAGGATAACTGTTACTGGATTCACATCTTTGATGATTATTATGAAACTCATTATAGTGGGGAGGAGCTCATCCAGCAACTACCCGCATTAGAACGTAAGGATTTCTCTTTTACAACAAGTTGGGGAATTTTATTTGCGCGTAGATTGTTTGATGCTATTTCCTTCCCTAAAGGGAAAACGATTGAAGATACTCGTACTAATTATCGTCTTTTTGCAGAGTCTAGCCGTCTAACCTATATCCATAAGGCTCTTTATAATTATAGAGTAGGAGTGGATAGTATTAGCAGTAGGATAACTGAAAAATTGTTGGTTGATGTTTTGGACTGTTTGATGGAACGGATGGCGGTTTATGCTGTTAAAGGATGGAATGTAGCGGATGAAAGAGAGAATGTGTTAACGAATTTAAAAATGCGTTACAATCAAGCAAAAGAAGCAGGACTTCAAAATACGGAAATTTTTAAACGATATACAGAATTTATAAGTTTATTAGAATAGTGAGAAATGAAATAAAGATGAATAATGAATTGATCAGTATTATTGTTCCAATTTATAATACAGAGAAGTATTTGCGTCAGTGCTTGGATAGTATTATCAATCAGACTTATGCTAATTTTGAAGTGTTACTCGTAAACGATGGTTCAACAGATTTATCTGGAATGATTTGTCAGGAATACGTAGAGAATGATAGTCGTTTCCGTTATTTTGAAAAAGAAAATGGCGGAGTATCTTCTGCACGTAACCTAGGACTCGAACGTTCGGGGGGGGCATACATTACTTTTATTGATTCAGACGATTGGGTGGAGTCAAATCATCTAGAAGCCCTTTTAAAAGGCATAAAAGAAAATAACACTGATATAGCTGTTTCAAAACATAAATCTTTTAATACAGAAGATGGTTTGTTTTATTTTCCTGCATATTCCAATCAAAGCCAAAATGATCTTTGTATAAAAAAGAAGCAAATACGTCCATTTTTAGAGTTATTTCCGAAATTAAATTACTTAACTCATGATTTTGCTTGTATTGCTTCAAAGTTATTTAAAAAATCATTAACCCAAAATTTATTCTTGGATGAAAAACTGACACAGAGTGAAGATTTAGATTATTTCTTTAAATTATATTTGCGAGCGGAAAGTATTGTTTATAT
>NZ_RJPX01000056.1:0-8241 GCF_003944325.1 Streptococcus mitis
GTGTATCTGGAAGAAGATATCAGAGGATTTCTTTGGTTGCAGGGCTAACAAATGGTGAGTTAATCGCTCCAATGACTTACGAAGAGACGATGACGAGCGACTTTTTTTAAGCTTGGTTTCAGAAGTTTCTCTTACCAACCTTAAACAAACCATCAGTTATTATTATGGATAATGCAAGATTCCATAGAATGGGTAAGCTAGAACTCTTGTGTGAAGAGTTTGGGCATAAACTTTTACCTCTTCCTCCCTACTCACCTGAGTACAATCCTATTGAGAAAACATGGGCTCATATCAAAAAGCACCTCAAAAAGGCATTAGCGAGTTGTAGTACTTTTTTCGAGGCTCTTTTGTCTTGTTCTTGTTTCAATTAACTATGTATTACATAATTTATTTTATGTAGTTTATAAACTATCTAGAGCATTTTTTTGTTCATCGTTGACGATATGGGTATAGAGGTCAGTGACTTGTGTACTGGCGTGTCCTAGCTGGTGGCTAACCAAAACTTGTGATTTAGTTGCATCATAGAGCCTAGTGGCTAGGGTATGGCGGAGTTTGTGGGGAGTTACTCGGACTTTGAAGTCCTCAGAGTACTTAGCAACCATCTTTTCAACACTAGAAGCATCGATACGATTGGGAACACCACGATATAATGTCAAAAAGAGAGCGGTATCTGTTTTTTCCGTTTTATAGCGTTGATTTCGAATGGCTAGATAATTCTCTAAATAAGGTTTTGCAAATGCTGCGACATTGACCGAGTCACATTTGCCACCTTTTCGAGTGACATCAATGACCATCATCTTAAGATTGAGATCTCTTAGATCCAGATTAACAGCTTCAGATAAGCGGACACCTGACGCCAAGAGAAGGGCAATAATGGCCAAATCACGTTCTTTATTTTTATTAAAGGAGGATAAGGCGCGATTTGAGAGCTGTTGTGGGTACTCTTGGTCAATATAAGTTAGAAAACCTTCAGTTTCATCACCTAGAAAGAGTTTTTGCTTGATATTTTCAGCTCTAGCAGCAAGCGTTTCTTTCTTTTTCTTGGTTGAAACTTTTTTCATTACATTTCGATAGAAATAAGGTTCTCCCTGGTCATTTTCGACTTCCTCGGTCAGATACTTGTAAAGACTAGAAAGGGCTGACAAGGTCCGATTGATGGTTGTCTGAGAAACACCTTGTTTGCTTGTATTGGCATTCAGCAAAGGACGTTCACGTAGATAAAGGATAAAGGATTCCATATCTTTCTTAGACAGATTTTCCAAGACTGATAAAGGAATATCAGACAGTTTATCAGCGTTTGAAATTCCAGACTCTAAAACCCAGCTAAAAAATCGATCGTATTCCTTGAGGTATTCGTACAAGGTTGTAAAACTGTAGGGAACAGCAAGCTTAGATTGGTAGTATTCCAAAACATACCAGGGCATGATTTGTTTTAGTTTATCGATTCGTTCCAGTAAAATCTCACGTTTCATGTATTTTCTCCATAAATAAGTCTACTAGTAGTATAGCATAGACTAATATATTTTTCAAGAAAATTATAGTTTTTCGGAAAGATGTTATAGAGCTTTTAAAAAAAGACTTAAACCTGTGTAAAACAAATCTAAATCTTTGGAGTTATTATTGTGAATCATTATCTAGTGCTTTTTCTAGTTTCCAAATACTAAACCAGAATGAAATAGTCAACAAAATAAGGAAAGTAATAAAGAAATCACCCACTAAACTTCTGTTAATACTACACAACTGAAGAGCTATATAAGGAGCTATGAGATACAAAATACATTGTATAATTGCTATTGTTTTCTTTTTCATGATTTTAATCTTACTGTACAGATTAAATACAGTAAACTCCTTTCTAGCTTTATGTTTTATCATTTCTAACTTAATTATAGTCTTATTTTACCAAAGTTCAATTATTTGTATGTGAAATGCCTCATCAGTAAAAAATAACCGATCTCATTACTGAGAATCGGTTTTCTAATGTATTTAATCAAGGATTTACATAATATAAATTATGTAAAAAAGAACTACAACAACAAATCTTTTACTTTTCCAATTTCACTTTTTGGAATAACCAGATGAATCATATCACCCAGATACATTCTGGTTGAGCCGTTAACTGTTTGGCTCTTGCCATTATGGACTTGGGTGGTGATGAGTACGTTATGTGGTAAGTTGAGTTCGTGTACTTGTTTTCCTGCTATTTTATCAGATACGGGAATTTCAATGAGAGTGACTTCTCCTTCATCAGTCGCCTCTTCTGGCAGCATTTTTTCCAACATAGCCTCATAGACTGGTGCACCCTTGAGTAGATCCATGATGATGTAGGCGACCAAGGTCACTAAACCAAGTGGCATGAGGTTGCGAATATCTCCTACCATCTCAGTTACGAGTATCATAGCAGTTAAGGGAGCCTTGGATATTGCTCCAAAATAGCCACTCATTCCTAGAATGACAAATATAGGGAATTGCTCCTGACTGATAAGTCCAAGGTTAACACAAATAACACCAACTAGGGCACCGAGTAAGGAACCAAGAGCTAAAATTGGTAGGAAAATTCCTCCTGGAAGGCCACTTCCATAGCTAATCATGCTCCAAACAAAGCGAATCAAAAAGTAAGTTAATAAAACTTGGAAACTAAAATCTTGCTCAGTTAAGGAAAGAACCAGCTGATTTCCACCGCCAAGGATTTGTGGCAAGAAGATTCCGACTGGTATGATGAGAATAAAGGCAAGAATTGGGTAATAAGCTCTATCCAAATGTATTTTTTGACCAAGCCAATCATAAACTCTACCAACATTGAGTACAGCTTTTTCATAGAGAAAACCAGAAAGTCCTAGAAAAATTCCCATGAGAAGGTAAATCCAATACTGATCTAGGGTCATGAGTGGGATATTATCTGGCATATCCAGTACGGGTGTAAGGCCAAATATGAGCAATGAGACAAAGTTTGCTACGAGACTGGCTGCTAGAGTTGAGACCCAGAAAAAGCGTGAAAAATGGTGATAAACTTCTTCTACAACAAAGAGGAGGCCTGCTATCGGTGCATTAAAGGCTGCGGCTAAACCTGCTGCAGCTCCACTTGCAATCAAGGAACGTTCCTCTACTGGACTGGATTTAAGCCACTTGGCAATACCTTTACCACCAACCGCTCCGAGTTGAATGCTTGGTCCTTCACGCCCTAGCATAAGGCCACTAGCAATAGCAAGAATACCTAGAATATATTTTTTCCAAAGTACGCCCCACCAGTTGAGGGTCATCAGTCCCTTTAATTCGGCTTCAACTTGAGGAATCCCTGAACCCTTGATATCTTTTTCTGATCGAGTTAATTTCGCACTGAGCCAACAAACTATTAAATAAAATAGACCAATGATAAAAAGATTGCGCACTAGGTACGCTTGATCTTGATAAAGTCCTTGTATCAGGTGGAAGCCTTTTTCGATTGAAAACCGAAAGGATCCGACGATGATCCCTACGACGAGTCCTACAATGATTCCTCGTCCAACTTGGGATAATATAGTGCTCGAAGCAAAGGCAAATTCTTTCTTGGAACTGAGTGTTACTGACTGTTCCTCCATAATCATTCCTTCTAACTTAACTTTCTTTTTCTCCTGAAACCAGTGATTTAACGGGTTCAAAGCTGGTTCGGTGAATTGGGGTAACTCCTAGTTTTTCCAGTCCTTCTAGGTGTTTAGCAGTCCCATATCCTGCATTAGCAGCAAAATCATAGCCAGGGAACTGCTGATTGTATTCCTTCATCCATTCATCACGTGTTACCTTGGCTACTATAGAAGCCGCTGCAATCGAGAGGGAATTAGCATCTCCTTTGATGATGGAAGTTTGTGAAATAGGTAACTCCAGTTTCATGGCATCTATCAAAAGGTGCTCAGGCTGCGGACTGAGCTGGGAGATTGCTTCTTTCATGGCCAGTTTGGTCGCTTCATAGATATTGACTTGGTCGATGACCTGATTATCCATGATACCAATCCCGATTGACAAGGCTTGGTCTTGAACGGCTTGGAAAATTTCNAGATGTTTCTTTTTAGGAATTTTCTTGCTGTCGTTGAGACCTCTAATCTTACAATTTTTAGGTAAGATGACGGCTGCAGCAACTACAGGTCCCGCCAGAGGACCACGACCAACCTCGTCAACACCTGCTATCAAGGTCAATCCTTGTTTGTAAAGTTCTTTTTCATAGGAAAGCATGGATTCCAAACGAAGATCCTCATCCAATTCAGCTTGAATGGCTTTTTTACGCTGGCTGATTTCCTTTTGAACTCCAGAGCGATTATCCTTTTCAAGCTCTAAAAAAATAGGGCTTTCTAACTCCTTGACAGTAGCAAGGAGTTCTTTGATTTCTTTAATCGTCGCCATCGTGGTCTTCCAATGTATCTAAGGTATAGTTACCGAGTTTTCCGTCGCGGACTTCCTTCACGAAGAGACTGTAAAAACGGTCATAGTCGTCACGGAAACCGAGGGCACGGGTCATGTCCATAATGATAACAGGCGCTTCTTCTTCAATTTGCATCTGTTTGAAGCGTTCAGCCAGCTTTTCTGGATAATGTTCTTTGAAATAATTGAGACCAAAAATGGTTACTTCATCCATAGGGAGCAACTGGTCTTTGATAGCTCCAGTCAAGGCTAGTTTAAGAGCAACAGTTTCATCTTCAAACTTAGGCCAGAGAATCCCTGGTGTATCCAGGATTTCCAGATCTTTATTGGTTTTGAGCCATTGTTGCCCCTTGGTAACACCTGGTTTATTGCCGACAACGGCAATTTTCTTACCAGCCAAACGGTTCATGAGAGTTGATTTGCCAGCGTTTGGAATCCCGATAATCATGGTACGTAAGGTTTCAATCTGGATACCACGTTCTTTTTGACGAGCAATCTTATCAGCCATGAGTTTTTTGGCAGCATCTGTTACAACTTTTACAGTCACTTGCTCTTTGGAGTTGATAGCCAGAGTCTGAATTCCTTGTGATTCAAAATACTGGCGCCATTCCTTGGTCATTGCTGGGTCAGCCAAGTCTGCCTTATTTAAAATCAAGAGTTTTGGTTTGTCACCAACAATTTTGGTCAACATAGGATTTTGACTAGATAGAGGTAAGCGTGCATCCACCAAAATCGTCACAAAATCAACAAATTTTAAATTTTCCTGAACCTGTCGACGCGCTTTAGACATGTGACCAGGAAACCATTGAATAGTAGCCATTGAGTTTTTTTCCTTTCATAGCAAGGGTTTAGAGACCCTATTTTATTTTACTATTGTCTAAACACCAAGCGAACACCAAAACTACCATGCAATGGAAAAACCTCTGATTTGATTCTCACTTGATTTCACAATCTTTATATCAAACTGTGGGTGGTATTTGACAATATCTTTTTTGATTTTTAATAGTAAATTTGAAACAATATTTTTAGGTGAATAACGTGGACTAAGATGTAACAAGTCTTTGAACTCATCAACACTTAATTCTACTTTATTGCTATTATCACTAGTTTCAATGAATTTTTCAATCATTCTGGAATATTTACAGGTATAACTTTTCAATTCTTCAAAATGGAAATTGTGATTTTCTACAAATTGATTTAAGGCTTTTACAGTATTTTCTTGTGAACGATTTATATTATGTGTATAGCCCATTGTTGTCTCAAAGTTTGCGTGTCCTACTCTAGTCATAATATCTTTCACTGCTATGTGCATCTCATTACTTTGAAGGTAACTAATATGCATATGCCTAAACGAATGGGGAGTAACATGTTTTACCCACTTAAAACCATAGTCACTTAAACAATTTGTCAATAATTTTCCTTCTATTCGTTTCAAAATTTGACGAAAAGTGCTTGATGTTATTGGAGAGCCGTATTCTGTTCTAAATACACTTTCAGAATGTGTAAAAGCAGGACAGGGATGTTTCTCCATATAAGCATCAAACTCTTTATTTCTCTGTATTGTCCTTTTAATAGCTTCGCTTGCAGCTTCAGGCAAAGCTACTTCTCTAATTGAATTGAGTGTTTTAGTTGTATCAAAATGAAATTGTTCAACTTTTAAACAATGATATTGAAGTGCCTTATCAATATGCAAGATTCCTTTTTCAAAATCAATATCTGATGGTAAAAATGCTGCTTCACTAATTCGAATACCTGTAAGCAACAATACTATAGCAAGATCATAATAGTTTGCATTTCTGCATTGGCGTAACACATCAAAAAATGCATGTAATTCATGGATTTCTAGAAATTTAGAATCATGCCTTTCTTTTGCTTTACGCCTTTTCTCTAGTGAGATATCTAGTTTTACCGCAGTCATTGGAGAAAACTTAATGACATTATATAACACACCATGATTAAAAATCTTATTACAAGTGCTTTTTATATGAGTCATTGTTGAAGGCGATGCATCATACATTTCTAAATATTTATTGAGACTATTTTTCATCAGAAGTGGAGTAATCCTGTCTAACAAAAAATCATCTCCTATAATTTTCCCAAGTCGTTTCATAACCAGTAGTTCTCTCTGAATTGTTTGTGGCTTAACAGAGACACACCAAGTCTGAAACCAATTTTCTTTTAACTCTCCAAATGTTGTAATCAGTTCAGGGCTAAACTGACTTTCAAATGAAGTAGTTAGTCTATCTATTTTATCAAGAACCTCTCTTTCAGCTTGTCTCCTTGCCCTACTAGTATTCTTAGTATAACTTACAGTTACTGATTTCCACTTTCCTGTTAGTGGATCTTTGTACTTTTCAACCACTTGATATAAGGGTTGCCCTTTTGAATTTGTTTTAGTTACATAATACATAATTTAATTCCTCTTAACTCTTAAAAAGAAATAAATCATTGTTGTATAGAATAAATAACTACCCTATATTATACCATGACTTCCTTATTTTGTCCGCTTTTGCTTCCATCTTAAGAAACTTTCGAATCCTTCTAGATTAATGAAAACAAGTTTATGGGTTGGGTTAATTACATACATGGAAAATGTTCTGTGTTCTCGCATTTCTTTAATCCATCTGTTCAATGTATATTGATTTAAACCATCCCATCTTTTTAGAATTCCTTTTTTATCGGCCCATTCTGCAATGGAATTTTCGACAGATATATATTTTATATTCATGTCATCATCCTTCCTAAAAAATATTTTCTCCTCCATGGCATGACTGATGAAGTCATCATAAGAATTTCACTTACTGCTCTTTTACGGTGGCAGCCTGAACGGTCAGAAGTATCATTGTATATCATTTGTATCATGGCATATAAAGTATCGCTTTATTTTATTGATGGTTTTAATATCGCTCTTATCATGGCGAGCCATTCAAAACTGCTCCACAAATGAGGAAAGTACCATTTTGGACTATTCAATTGTCAAAGAACAAATAAAAAATCTCCTCATTTTCACACTCTATGAAATTGAGGAGATTATTTTCTAAAGCGAATTTTATCAGGAAAATCTGTCAATCCCAATAGATAGTCTGTACTGACATCGTAAAAGTTTGAGAGAGTTACCAATACATCTGCTGTTAACGTATGCTCACCCCGTTCAATTTTAGCATAAGCTGAGTTTGTAAACGAAAGTATTTTAGCTATTTGTTTTTGGGTCAAATCGTGATCTTCCCTCAAATCTCTCAAACGTCTGTACATCTAGCTTTCTCCTGAGAAAAGTATAAATATAAAACTAAGAAATCATTCAAAGTGTCCAAACTGGACATTTTGAACTAAGATTAATTTATTAAACATATCTCATAAGCATATCTATTATAGGTAAGACAATATTAAAAAAGACGGTCAAAAAACAACCTGACTCCACTGGAATTCAGGAATCAGGTCGCTTAAGATTTTATATTATTTACTGTCTACTTGACAGGGAGCTGTTCACCAATGGGAATCTCTAGCTTTTTTGTGACTGAGAACTATTTTGTCTCAGACTTCTTCAATACACCTTGTTATTGGGAATTTACGGAAGGTTAATGAATTATTTAAAATAAAAGTAAAGAGGCTCTATAATATTTGTAGTGGGTAAATCCCCTATAGATATTATGGAGCCTATTTTTGTGTAGAAAAAAAGTCCCATAAGATCTATAATGAAAAGCGACCAAACTATCATTAGAAAGAATCATATGGAACAATTACATTCTATCACAAAACTACTCGATATTAAAGACCCTAATATCCAAATTATAGATATCATTAATAAGGGTACACACAAGGAAATCATCGCTAAACTAGACTATGAGGCCCCAT
>NZ_RJPX01000057.1:0-7231 GCF_003944325.1 Streptococcus mitis
AATTTTCATATAGTCAGTAGTGAGTTCGATTCTAGAATAAAAGAACTATTTCAAAAATGGGAGATACTATTTTCATTTATTTATCTATCTTCTTTTTCATTTCTTCACAAAGAGAAATTAAATTTATCTAAAGATGCAACAAAGAACATAACAGATGTTATAAATATAAATCAATTTTCTTTTTTATACTCCAAGGAAATATATGATATTTTTAATTGGATTTACCATGATGATATTTATCTGGATAAACTTACAATAGCAAGGGAAGTAATAGAATCGTCAATATTTGATTTTAGTGATTTAAAATTAAGTGTAAGAGATATTTCAAGGGTTTATAATTTATATATAAAAAATAATGTGTCGGAATATCTAAGTGCTAAAAAGGATATAGGTGATTTTATAGTACATACACTGTATGAAATGGATCAGTATAGTAATGTTATAATTGGTAGTTTTAGCAATAACTTTGTTGCGTTAGTAGCATTTATTACGACTACTATGATAGCTAATATTGTATCTGATTCTCCTCTAGATAATATTTTTAGTAAAGATATTCTATGGTTGTTGCTGTTTGCGCTTTTTGGTTCTTTAATTTATTGTTATTTATCTAATAAAAAATTTAATAAAGATATGACAGATTTCAATAAAGTTTTTGAGAGATTAAAAAATAATTATAAAGATATTTTGATAGGGGAAGATATTGGTAGTTTATTTTCTGAATCTGAATTTAAACAGCAAGTTGAAAATATATCAGAGATTAGACTGAATATAAATATTATTTGGATTGTATCTTCTATTTTATTAATTTTTCTTACCATTGTTGCATTATATAATAAATATATTTAATCTATTTCTAGAAAGCAGGTTACTACATGACAAATTCTGTAAGTTCGAACCGATCTGAGAAGTACAACATTGCAGCCTTCTTCTCAGGTGTTGGGGGAATTGAGTTGGGATTTGAACAGACCAACGAGTTCAGAGTGGTGTATGCCAATGACTTCGATAAGTCTGCGCGTCAGACTTACTAGCCCATTTATTCAGATATATCTTGATAATCATATTATTCAGTCACTGAAGAAAAACAATTGAAAGGATATTTCTATGCAACCAACTTACAACATTGACAACCCAAACTTGTCTTATGAAGCTAAACGTGATTTATGGCGGATCGGTTTTGGTCTACAGAAGGTTGATAATCTAGTGCCATCAGCTTATATGGAATCTTTGGCTGAGAAACAATCCCGAGGTGAACTGACTTACGAGCAGGTTTATGAAGATGCAAAGGCTTATCATCATACCATTGATGCAAGTACGGAGGAGGCAGACTTGGTTTCTCTTCGTATCGTGGAACTATTATCTCGAAGAGGCTTTAGCTTCAGCCCTGCGACCCTACTTGCTATTCATAAGGAGTTGTTTCAAGATATATTTGAAGCCTCTATTCCGGTGGGGCAATTTCGTCAAACCAATATCACAAAGAATGAACCTGTTTTGAATGGTGAAAGTGTTGTGTACTCTGATTTCTCTATGATTCAAATGACCTTGGATTATGATTTTAATCAGGAAAGACAAGTTGCATATGCGACACTAACTCAGGTGGATGTGGTTAAAAAAATCCAGCATTTTATTTCAGGAATCTGGCAGATTCATCCATTTCGCGAAGGAAACACTCGGACAGTAACGGTTTTTTTGATTCAGTATCTTCGTGAGTTTGGTTTTGATATTGATAATACACCATTTCAGCAACATTCCAAGTATTTTCGTGAAGCCTTGGTATTAGATAATGCAAAGATTTTACAGCGACGTCCTGAGTTTTTAACAGCTTTTTTTGAAAATCTCTTGCTCGGTGGTCAAAATGATTTGTCTTCAGAAAAAATGTATATAGATTTAGACTTCGACCTTTCATAATCCTAATACTGAGTAAACATTGAATTTTATGAAAAAAACGAAGTAAATATTCTCATAAGAAAACGTATATCATCAAAGTTTTAGTGAACTGCACCCCAAAAGTTAGACAGAAAAAATCTAACTTTTGGGGTATTTTTATTATGAAATTAACTTATGATGATAAAGTTCAGATCTATGAACTTAGAAAACAAGGATATAGCTTAGAGAAGCTTTCAAATAAATTTGGGATAAACAATTCTAATATTAGGTACATGATTAAATTGATTGATCGTTACGGAATGGAGTTCGTCAAAAAAGGAAAAAATCGTTACTATTCTCCTGATTTAAAACAAGAAATGATTCATAAAGTCTTACATGAAGGCTGGACTAAAGATAGAGTTTCTCTTGAATACGGTCTCCCAAGTCGTACGATACTTCTTAATTGGCTAGCACAATACAAGAAAAACGGGTATACTATTGTTGAGAAAACAAGAGGGAGAGTACCTAAAATGGGACGTAAGCCAAAAAAGAGACCTGAAGAGAGGACAGAATTAGAACGTCTTCAAGCAGAAAATGAGTACCTGAGAGCGGAGAATGCCATCCTAAAAAAGTTAAGAGAACTCCGATTGAAGGAGGAAAAAGAGAAAGAAGAAAGACAGAAATTGTTCAAGAATTAATGACTGAGTTTTCGTTAGATATTCTTCTAAAAACCATTAAACTAGCTCGTTCGACCTACTACTATCACTTGAAACAGCTAGATAAACCAGATAAGGACCAAGAGCTTAAAGCTGAAATTCAATCCATTTTTATCGAACACAAGGGAAATTATGGTTATCGTCGGATTTATTTAGAACTAAGAAATCGTGGTTATCTGGTAAATCATAAAAGAGTTCAACGCTTGATGAAAGTACTCAATTTACAAGCTAAAATGCGGCAGAAACGAAAATATTCTTCTCATAAAGGAGACGTTGGCAAGAAAGCAGATAACCTTATTCAACGCCAATTTGAAGCAGCCAAACCAATGGAAAAGTGCCACACAGATGTGACAGAGTTTTCCATTCCAGCAAGTACTCAAAAGCTTTACTTATCACCAGTTTTAGATGCCTTTAATAGCGAAATTATCGCCTATAATCTTTCAACTTCACCCAACTTAGAACAAGTAAAAACGATGTTGGAACAGGCCTTCACAGAGAAACACTACGAGAATACGATTCTCCATAGTGACCAAGGTTGGCAATACCAACACGATTCTTATCATCGCTTCCTAGAGAGTAAGGGAATTCAAGCATCCATGTCACAGCCCAGACAACGGTATGATGGAGTCTTTCTTTGGCATTCTGAAATCGGAGATGTTTTATGGTTATGAGAAGTCATTTCAGTCGCTTAAGCAATTGGAACAAGCCATTGTAGACTATATTGATTACTACAACAATAAACGAATTAAGGTAAAACTAAAAGGACTTAGCCCTGTACAATACAGAACTAAATCCTTTGGATAAATTAATTGTCTAACTTTTGGGGGTCAGTACAATCTTGGCAGCACTCTTTTCTTGGAAAAATAATTTGATTCAGTATGCAGGTCGGATTCATAGAAATTACAAAGATAAGTCTTTGGTGCGTATTTTCGATTATGTGGATATTCATGTTCCTTATTTAGAAAAGATGTTTCAGAAACGACAAGTAGCTTATCGAAAGATGGATTATCGTGTCATCGAGGGTGAGGAGAAACAATTCGTTTATGTTGATAGTAGATATGAGAATATCTTGAGAGAGGACTTAGCAGGGGAAAGACAGGAGTGTATGCTTATTTTACCTTATGTGCACCAGACAAAACTGATGAGTTTTCTAAAAGAATTTAGGATTAGTCAAATTGAGATATGTATACCAGAGACGGTTGCAAATAAAGCATGGCTAGACCAGTTGAAGAGCACGAAGATTAAAGTGTCTTTCACTCAATCAAAAATAGTCACGCCTATTCTTTTGGTAAACAAGACCATTGTTTGGTATGGTGCAATGCCATTATTAGGGAAGGTAGATGAAATGACCATATTACGTTTGGAATCAGCTAATATAGCTTCTGAAATAATAGCAGGTCTAGGATAGAGAAAATTTTTAAAAATTTCTATGTATGCTTTTCAGTTGAAAAAACGAGAAGTCTTGACAGGTCAACGACTCAATGAACTGGAGATTAACGGTATTCGATTGATCAAATTTAAAAATGGTGAAATCGGCATTGAATTCATCTGGATTAATCCCGAAAATCCACCTAGCGATACCATCGGCTGGGTAGCAAAGAAATAAAAAGTTCGCTGTCTTTTTGTTTTGTATTTTACAGTTTTTTCTTGACAAGTCTTTCTTTTTTATGGTATTCTTTTACACAACAAGTGTTGCGCAACGAATGTTGCGTGAAAGGAGTCTTATGCCACCAAAGGTTAAATTTAGTAAAGAGGCTATCATTGGGAAAGCTTTACAATTGGTGAGAGAAGAGGGCATGACTAGTTTGACGGCTCGAGCATTAGCGGAGCAACTGGGAGCTACACCAAGAGTCATTTTTGGGCAATTTACCAATATGGCCGAGTTACAAGCAGAGGTTATTAGTGCTGCGGAAATGGTCGTGGTGGAGTATATTCGTAAGGCCTTAGAAGATGAGAAGCCTTTTCGATCCGTCGGGGTTGCTTATATCCTTTTCGCCTCAAAAGAACCCCAACTCTTTCAATTGCTTTTTCAAAACCCCAGCAAAGATCTGATTCGTCGCTTTCAAGATTTTCTTCCCGTGAAGGATCATAGTTACCAATTGGTTCTGGATTCAATCGTCGCAGACTATCCTTTGAATGTAGAGGAGGCTGGTCGCTTGTACCAGCATCTATTTATCTACTCACACGGGATGGCCTCAATAGTTGCTTCTGGCATTTATCAATTCAGAATGGAAGAAGTGATTGGATTACTGACAGAGGTTTGTCAATCTCTCATCAAAGAAATGGTAGGAAAGAAATGATTCAACTAGAAAATGTGCACAAAAGTTACGGCCAAACCAAGGTTTTAAAAGGGATTGATTTGCAGATTCAAGACCAGGATGATGTGGTTATCCTCGGTCCTTCTGGCTCAGGCAAGTCAACTCTCTTAAACGTTCTGTCAGGTTTAGAAAAGGTAGACGAGGGACATATCCTTATTCAAGGACAGAATTTGGCTCAACTCACAGATACTCAATTGACAGCCTTTAGACGTGAGAAGATTGCCTTTATTTTTCAGCAGTATTATTTATTGCCTAATCTAACAGTCAGACAGAATGTAAAGATGGGGGCAGACCTGGCAAACAATCATGATTTTTTGCAGATTATCGAGGATTTGGGACTTGGCGATAAACTGGACAAGTATCCGAGTGAATTGTCAGGTGGGGAACAGCAGAGAGTCTCCATTGCTCGGGCCTTGGCCAAAAATCCAGAGATTCTTTTCTTAGATGAGCCGACGGGAGCCTTGGATGAAGAAACAGGGCGCAAGATTCTCGACTATATCTGGGAGTTAAAGGAAAAGCTGGGCTTTACCCTAATTATGGTGACGCACAACCAAAATATTGCGAATATGGCAAGAACCATCATTCGTGTCAATAGTGGCAAGATTACCGAAGTTGTGACCAATGATCGGCCTCAGACTGCTTATGAGATTGGATGGTAAGCCATGTTTTCAGCAAAAGATATTCGAAAATTAGTTGTCGTAAGTATCATTGGAGCTTGTGCGGTCTTTGTGGCCAATCTTTTCTTGAATTTTTACCTTGATATCGAGCAGTTGGAGATTTCTAAAACTAATCCCATGATTCAGACCTACTATGACGCTCAGGTTTCGCTTTCCTGGATGGTGGCCATGGTCAGTGGAGTCGTCTTGTCCTTGACGTCGGTCCTTCTCATGTGTTTTTATATCAAACAATTTGTCGATGAACACAAGGAACAATTAGGAATTTTAAAGGCTTTGGGCTATAGCAATGGCCAGTTGGCTAAACGATTTTGGGCCTTTGGACTCAGTTTTGGTGCCGGAGCGCTTCTTGGCTATTTTGCTTCTTTTCTTATGATGGGGCATTTTTATGACTTCCGCAATGAAAAGGGGATCATGCCAGAAATCACCATTCATTTTCATTGGCAGCTCTTGCTTGCTTTTGTGGTCCTTCCAACGGCATTTTTTATGCTTATTGCGGTTGGTTATGCTAGAAGACAACTACAAACGCCGGCTCTTCGCTTATTGAAAAAGTCCCCAACACCAATTAAGGTCAAGAGGAGAAAGAGAACTCCTAAGAAAGAGAAAGACTTCCTAAAAGAGCTGTCTTCGTCACTAATTTGGGGGAGAAAATCTATCCTGTTTTTTGTAGTCTTTGGCTCTATGTGTTTTGCGGCTATGGTTCAATTGTCCTTTGGTCTAAGGGACTACACAGATAACATCATCCAAACCATGATGATCATGATTGGCTTGATCCTTTCTTTCTCTATTCTCTTTTTGTCATTGGGGATTGTCGTCTCAGAAAGTCGCGAAACCCTGGCTCTTATGAAGGCTTTTGGTTACACAGATCGTGAATGCCAAGGTCATATCCTATCTCCCTATCGTTTCTGGGCCTATCTAGGATTTGTTCTTGGGACGGCTTATCAGTACGCTATCATGGAAATCTTGATTGGTGTGATCAAAGATACGGTTCCTGAAAAGATTGAGCATCACTTTGATGGGAATGTTTGCTTCTGGACTTTGATCGGTTTTGCTGTGGTTTATGAAAGCCTCTTTTATCTATCCAACAGAAAACTCCAAAAGCAAACCATCAAAGAAGTACTCTTAGCTGAATAAATAGAGAAGGTTGGATTCTCCAGCCTTTTTCTTATGAAACTCATTAACAAGAGAAGGATTTTTCACTATTCTAGGGAAAATGAAATAAAGGAAAGAAAACGAAGTTACTGGCAGGACCTGAAATGATCTTTTTACTTGATTTGACGCAACAAATAATCCTTTATCTCTGTAGGAATCCTCTTGCAATTTGTGGTTGGTATTGGAGTTGCAGCCTTGAGTTATAAATAAATCAATATACCTGTGGTCATGTTACACAGGTCTTTCAATTAGCTGAAATATTTGGTAAATTCCCAAACTAAGTTCCACCGCTAATCCAAGTGGAAGTTAGTCTGATAAAAATTGTAAAAACCAGTGGAAATCCGTGTCAGGGTAAGTTCCACTGGTTTTACTAATGCTTGATTTTATTGCTTTTTTAACCAAACTGAATCGAAAAAAAGAGCGCACAAAATCCTCTCATCTGAAAGCGTTTCAGATTAAGTTCCGCTATGGTGGAAGTTAGTGTGAGACGTTTGAATGCGGTTAAAGG
>NZ_RJPX01000058.1:0-6860 GCF_003944325.1 Streptococcus mitis
AGAGACTTTTAATAATATATTTTCCAATGAAGAAATTGCCTCACACTTACTGTCATATTGATAGAAGTCAATAATAGCTTTAATCCATTCAAGGTAAGTTCGGTCTTCTAGTGTTAGAAAAGTANTTCGTTCAATCTCTATTCTATAAATATATTCCAAATTGTCATAATTTCTATCATTTAATAGTCGAGCAGATAATTGCTTGAAATTAGAGAGGTTAGATTTAATTTCAATTTGTTCATTAAAAAAATAATCTAATGGCACTTCGAGTCGTTGTGAGAGTTTGAACAAAAGGTCTGCGGAGGGAATGAAATGCCCTCTCTCAATTTTACTAATCTGGCTTTGTTCACAAATTCCTTCTGCAAGAGTTTGTTGAGAGAGACCTAACTCTTTTCTCTTTACTCTGAATTTCTCAGCGAGTATATTCATAAAAAATATTATTCCTTTCTACTTAACTTAATTATATTTCTTTTAGTTAAAAATAGCAAATTTGTAATAAAAAATGTTTATGTGTAATTAATATAAAAAAAGTCAAAATAAACATAAAAACTTGACTGATTTTCATATGTGTGTTAGAATTAAGCAGAAAGAAAGGAGGTTCACAATATAAGATGAGGAGAAATCGTGGAATTAAAAAAATAGTTATATTTGTATTACTAAGTGTTCTTGCATTTGGCAATACAATTCCCTATCAACAGTTTGTTCAGAAGAATAGACAAATGGTAAAGTTTATAATTTCGCTTCATCTGGTGAGTGGATCTAATATTGGAGGAATATATAAATGAAACTTTTGAAAAAAACTATGCAAGTTGGGCTAACAGCACTTTTCTTTGGTTTGCTAACTACAAATACTGTATTTGCGAATACCACAGGTGGCCGATTTGTTGATAAGGATAATAGAAAATATTATGTAAAAGATGATCATAAAGCAATCTATTGGCATAAAATAGACGGTAAAACTTACTATTTTGGTGATAAAGGAGAAATGGTAGTTGGATGGCAATACTTAGAAATTCCTGGAACCGGTTATCGTGATGATTTATTTGATAATCGTCCAGTCTTCGAAATTGGCCTTCAGGAGAAGTGGTACTATTTTGGACAAGATGGTGCTTTGCTAGAACAAACAGATAAACAAGTACTAGAGGCAAAAACGTCTGAAAATACAGGAAAAGTATACGGTGAACAATATCCTCTATCTGCTGAAAAGAGAACTTATTATTTTGATAATCATTATGCTGTAAAGACAGGCTGGATTTATGAAGACGGCAATTGGTATTATTTAAATAAGCTAGGAAATTTTGGCGATGATTCTTACAATCCACTACCAATTGGTGAAGTTGCTAAGGGTTGGACTCAAGATTTTCATGTTACTATTGACATTGATAGAAGCAAACCTGCTCCATGGTACTACCTAGATCCAGCAACTGGCATTATGCAAACAGGTTGGCAATATCTAGGTAATAAGTGGTACTACCTCCGTTCCTCAGGAGCAATGGCGACTGGCTGGTATCAAGATGGTTCAACGTGGTATTATCTAGAAGCTCAAAATGGTGATATGAAGACAGGTTGGGTCAATGTTGGTAATAAATGGTACTATCTTCGTTCATCAGGTGCAATGTCCACAGGTTGGGTGAAAGATGGTTCAATATGGTACTATCTAAATGCAAGTAATGGAGATATGAAAACAGGCTGGTTCCAAGTCAATGGTAAATGGTACTATGCGTATGGTTCAGGTGCTCTAGCTGTTAATACCACAGTAGATGGTTACTACGTAAACTATAATGGTGAGTGGGTTAAGTAACGAATGCTAATCGTAACTGTAGTTGATACTTAACTTAGTAAAAAGGGCTTTTTTCTACCATTTGTCAACTCTATCAATTTTTAAGAATTAAATGAGTCAAGACAGTAGTTATTCAGTATATTTATCTACTGTAGTAGGTTGAAGAAAAGCTAAGAATGAGAAAGGACGAATTTCGTCCTTTCTTTATTATGTGACTAATAGTCACATAATAAAACCGCTTTCTCATATAATCTTTTAGAAAACCTGTTGCTAAAAGATATAAAAATTGATAGAATAAGGATTGTCTAAAAAATTTTAAGGAGAATCTATCAAATGGATTTCACATGGGCAATTAAATATGCCACTGAATTTTTGGCTACTGCTCTTTTGATCATTCTTGGAAATGGTGCAGTTGCCAACGTTGAACTTAAAGGTACGAAAGGTCACCAAAGTGGCTGGATCGTTATCGCTGTTGGTTACGGTATGGGGGTTATGATTCCTGCCTTGATGTTTGGTAACGTATCTGGAAACCACATCAACCCAGCCTTCACTCTTGGACTTGCAGTAAGCGGTCTCTTCCCTTGGGCACAAGTTGCGCCTTATATCATCGCACAAGTTTTGGGTGCTATTTTTGGTCAAGCCTTGGTTGTGGCAACACACCGCCCATACTACTTGAAAACTGAAAATCCAAACAACATCTTGGGTACTTTCTCAACAATTTCAAGTTTGGATAATGGTACAAAAGAATCACGTTTTGCAGCAACTGTTAATGGTTTTGTAAACGAGTTTATCGGTTCATTTGTTCTTTTCTTTGCAGCCCTTGGTTTGACTAAAAACTTCTTTGGTGCTGAATTAGTATCAAAAGCACAAGCAGCTATTAATGCTCAAGTTACACAAGCAACTACTCAAGGTCAAACTATTCCTCAAGAACAAGTAACAGCAGCGCTTGACCAAGCTAAAGAACAAGTAGCACCATTTATGACATCTGGTCTTGGAATTGCTCACTTGGCACTTGGTTTCCTTGTTATGGCCTTGGTAACATCACTTGGTGGACCTACAGGACCTGCCTTGAACCCTGCGCGTGACTTTGGCCCACGCCTCCTTCATACTTTCCTTCCAAAATCAGTTCTTGGTGAGCACAAAGGGGATTCAAAATGGTGGTATTCTTGGGTACCAGTAGTAGCACCTATTGCAGCAGCAATCGCGGCAGTAGCTATCTTCAAATTCCTTTACCTATAAGAAATTGAAACCGAGGAAAGCCTCGGTTTTTTAGGTGAAATTTTACGAAAAATTGGTAAATTTGAGCATAATATCTTGTAAAAAATTCTAAAATCCTTTAAAATAAAAGAGTTGGAGGAATTTATGAATGTAAATCAAATTGTACGGATTATTCCTACTTTAAAAGTTAATAATAGAAAATTAAATGAAACTTTTTATATTGAAACCCTTGGCATGAAGGTCTTGTTAGAGGAATCAGCCTTTCTGTCACTAGGGGATCAAACAGGCCTTGAAAAGCTGGTTTTAGAAGAAGCTCCAAGTATGCGTACTCGTAAGGTAGAGGGACGGAAGAAGCTAGCTAGATTGATTGTCAAGGTGGAAAATCCCTTGGAAATCGAAGGACTTTTATCTAAAACAGATTCGATTCATCGATTATACAAGGGACAAAATGGCTACGCTTTTGAAGTTTTCTCACCAGAAGATGATTTGATTTTGATTCATGCAGAAGATGATAGAGCAAGTCTAGTAGAAGTAGAAGAAAACCCTGAGTTTCAAACAGATTTGGAATCAATTTCTTTAAGTAAATTTGAGATTTCTATAGAATTACATCTCTCAACTGCTGTCGAAAGTTTCTTGGAATTATTTGAAATTGGGGCGTCACTTGATTTTATCCCAGCTCAGGGGCAGGATTTGACTGTTGACAATACGGTTACTTGGGACTTATCTATGCTCAAGTTCTTGGTCAATGAACTAGATATAGCAAGTCTGCGCCAGAAATTTGAGTCTACCGAATATTTTATTCCTAAGTCTGAAAAATTCTTCCTTGGAAAAGATAGAAATAATGTTGAATTGTGGTTTGAAGAAGTATGAAGTGGACCAAGATTATTAAAAAAATAGAAGAACAAATCGAGGCAGGGATTTATCCTGGAGCCTCTTTTGCGTATTTTAAGGACAATCAATGGACGGAGTTCTATTTAGGCCAGAGTAATCCAGAACATGGCTTGGATACTGAGGCAGGACTAGTTTATGACCTAGCCAGTGTCAGCAAGGTTGTTGGGGTTGGCACCATTTTTACCTTCTTGTGGGAAAACGGTCAATTAGATATTGACAGACCAGTAACCGATTTTTTACCTGAAAGTGATTATCCAGATATCACTATTCGTCAACTCTTGACTCACGCAACAGATCTTGATCCTTTTATTCCTAACCGTGATCTTTTAACAGCTTCAGAATTAAAGGAAGCCATGTTTCATCTCAACAGACGAAGTCAGCCAGCCTTTCTTTATTCGGATGTCCATTTTTTGCTGTTGGGCTTTATTTTGGAAAGAATCTTCGATCAAGACTTGGATGTGATTATACAGGAGCAAGTCTGGAAACCTTGGGGAATGAATGAAACCCAGTTTGGGCCTGTTGAGTATGCTGTTCCAACGGTTAGAGGTGTAGAGGCAGGTCTAGTACATGATCCCAAGGCTCGTCTCTTGGGCAGACATGCTGGTAGTGCTGGTTTGTTTTCGACTGTAAAGGATTTACAAATCTTTTTGCAGCACTATTTAAATGATGATTTTGCAAGAGATTTGAGTCAAAATTTTTCTCCTTTGGATGACAAGGAACGTTCTTTGGCATGGAATTTAGAAGGAGAGTGGCTAGACCATACGGGCTATACAGGTACCTTTATCATGTGGAATCGTCAGAAGCAAGAAGCGGTCATTTTCCTATCCAATCGTACCTATGAAAAGGATGAGCGGGCCCAGTGGATATTAGATCGTAACCAAGTGATGGACTTGATCCGCAAAGAAGAGTAAGGAGAGACATGTCAAATAGTTTAAAAGGGACCCTATTAACAGTTGTGGCTGGGATTGCTTGGGGCTTGTCAGGAACGAGTGGCCAATACCTGATGGCACACGGAATTTCGGCTCTGGTTTTAACTAACTTACGACTTTTAATCGCCGGTGGGATTCTCATGGTCTTGGCTTATGCTACTGCAAGGGATAAAATGCTGGCCTTTTTAAAGGATAGAAAGAGTTTGCTGTCTCTTCTTATTTTTGCTCTGATTGGTCTCTTTCTCAACCAATTTGCCTATCTAACTGCTATTCAGGGAACCAATGCAGGTACCGCAACAGTGCTTCAATATGTTTGTCCTGTAGGGATTTTGATTTATAGCTGTATCAAGGATAAGGTGGCGCCGACTCTGGCAGAGATTGTTTCTATCATATTAGCCATTGGAGGGACCTTCCTGATCGCCACTCATGGGCAGTTGGACCAGTTATCTATGACACCTGCAGGTCTGTTCTGGGGTCTCTTTTCTGCTCTGACTTACGCACTTTATATCATTTTGCCCATAGCCTTGATTAAGAAGTGGGGAAGCAGTTTGGTCATTGGTGTGGGAATGGTCATAGCAGGTTTGGTCGCACTTCCTTTTACAGGAGTTCTACAGGCCGATATTCCGACTAGTCTTGATTTTCTCCTTGCGTTTGCAGGCATTATCCTTATCGGGACTGTCTTTGCCTATATAGCCTTTTTAAAAGGAGCAAGTCTGATAGGACCGGTTAAGTCAAGTTTGTTGGCTTCAATTGAGCCAATTTCGGCTGTTTTCTTTGCCTTCCTAATCATGAATGAACAATTTTATCCCATTGATTTTCTTGGTATGGCAATGATATTGTTTGCTGTAACTTTGATTTCTTTGAAAGATTTACTCTTAGAAAAATAAAAGCCTCTTTGTCTGTGACAGAGAGGTTTTGCCTAGTAGTCTAATTGTTTTCAAGATAAAATTCAAAGCGTTCGCCTACATATTGACTTTTAACGTATTCAAATGCAGTACCATCTTCTAGGTAGGAAACCTGAGTCAGACCAAGAATAGCATGTCCTTTTTCAACTTCCAAATAGTGGGCAATCTTTTCTTTAGCAAGACGAGCATAAATAGTCTGCTGTGATTTACCAATACGATAGCCATGTTTTTGTAGAGTTTGGAAGAAATGACTGGTAATTTCTTCTTTTTTAAAGTTCTTAATAAATTTTTCTGGAATAGAAGCAACTTCATAAACCAGAGGAACTTTGTCGGCATAGCGAACACGTTCCATTCGGATAATGTTTTCGGTTGGAGAAATTCCTAACTTAGCAACTTCTTGCTCATTGGGAATGGTTTTTCTGTAAGAAATGAGCTGGCTAGAGGGAATTTTGTCTTGAGACTTAACAATTTCAGTAAAACTGGTTGTCCCTCGCATCTTTTCTTGTACCCGAGTACTGGAAACAAAGGTGCCGCTTCCTACACGACGCTCTAAAACGCCTTCTTCGACTAATAGAGATACAGCTTGGCGAAGGGTCATACGACTGACCTCAAACTGCTCTGCTAAATCTCGTTCACTAGGAAGCCTCTCACCAATAGCCCAACGATGTTCGTCAATATCCTTTTTAATCTGATCATGGATTTTCATATAAGCAGGTAGCATATTTTTCACTTCATTTCTATCTTTTCTCTATTGTACCCCAATAAACAAGAAAAAGTCAATCTTCGCCTTGTTTATACTCTTCGAAAATCTCTTCAAACCACGTCAGCTCTATCTGCAACCTCAAAACAGTGTTTTGAGCAACCTGCGGCTAGCTTCCTAGTTTGCTCGGTAAATTCCCAAACTAAGTTCCACCGCTAATCCAAGTGGAAGTTAGTCTGATAAAAATTGTAAAAACCAGTGGAAATCCGTGTCAGGGTAAGTTCCACTGGTTTTACTAATGCTTGATTTTATTGCTTTTTTAACCAAACTGAATCGAAAAAAAGAGCGCACAAAATCCTCTCATCTGAAAGCGTTTCAGATTAAGTTCCGCTATGGTGGAAGTTAGTGTGAGACGTTTGAATGCGGTTAAAGGTTAG
>NZ_RJPX01000059.1:0-6644 GCF_003944325.1 Streptococcus mitis
TATTAGAAGAGAAAGGGTTAGTATTAGAAGAGAAAGGGTTAGGACTGAGGGAACAGTTCTAACGCCAAAACTAAAAAATTTCAATTACACGCTAGCACAGGAAGTGATTTTTTGCGCTTTTTTACTGTTTTTTCAAATAAAAAAGATGACTTACTAAACCTGTAAGCCACCTAATCAGTCGGTTTATTCTGGTGTCTGCCACCGCTTGGCCCTTACGTCCAAGATTGCTATCGGATTTTGTTCTGGTGTCCGCCACCGCTTGGCCCTTATGTCCAAGATTACTATCAGATTGACCATGAGCCGACCACTCATTTATAAACATATTGTATCTTTAAATAGCTACAATTTCAAGTCAAAAATCTTTGTTAAAGAAAATCTAGTAAATTTCCCATGATTGACTAATGTATTATTCATTAGTTGGGGTATTGATAAATCACTATGATTTAATACAATTCACAGTTATTAAAACTTCTGCTCCCTCGTCTCTATTTCTAAGCTCAACTCGGCCTTTGTGTAGTTTTGCAACTCTACATACAAAACTAAGTCCAATACCATAATGTTGCTCTTTATACGATCTAGCTTTATCCATACGATAAAAGAGCTTTCCAAAATTAGTTAAAACTTCCTCTGGAAATTCAGAGCCATTATTCCATATACCTATTTTTAATTCTTTCGCCTCTTGCTCTACCCTAATTTTAATTTTAGGATTCTGTTTATCTGCATACTCCAAAGCATTTGTTAAAATATTTTGTATGGCACGAATCAGAAGAGATGGATTTATATAATAATTTTCAGTTCCTTTCACATTTTGTTCAAAAGAAAACTTCATCTGATTTTTTATCAAAAAAGAGACTTCTTTCTCTAATTCATTGATAAAATCTGAAGAGGAATACTCCGTCCAACCTGTCTCATCATCATAATAGGTTTTAGAATAGTGAATCAATTGATTGAAATAATCTAGTAACTGTTGACTAGCTCTTTCTATATCTGCTAAGCATTCTTGAGATTGGTCGTTTTCAGTTATCGCCTGCAAGAATTCTACATTTCCCCTAATAATGGTTAAGGGAGTTTTTAAATCATGAGAAGCTGCTGAAACCTGAAACATCAAATCTTCTTTCTGTTCTTTCTCATCAATTATTAATTGTCGAATTCTATCTTGCATCACAATAATCCGATTTCCTGTCTCACGAAATTCTTTAACCGTTAATCTTTCTGTACATTCCCTCTCCAACCACATACTATTTTCATAAATCAAAGTCATTTCATAACTCAGTTTTTTCAACAATTTTCCGATGTGATAGCTTATTAGAATAATCAATAAAAGACAAATATATATCCATGATGACACATTAAAAAAGATTGATAGAACACCACTATTGTTTAGAGGTTTCCCGTCTTCATTTATTTGTATAGATACTGAAGCTAAAGGAATAAGATAGGCCATTAGTAAGCCAAGACTAAACTGCCAAATAATTCTCCAACAGGTTTCTCGAATTAATTGTCTAAAACTTTTGATTCTACCCATTGATATCCTCCACCGTACAAGGTTTTAATTGGATTTAATTGATAAGGTTTCAGCTTTTGACGAATTTGATAAATGTACTCTGAAACCGAACGTAACAGAGCTTCTGAACTTTGTGGATACAGATAATTATAAATTTCCTCAATAGAATATATTTTACTTGGGTTGCTTGCCAAAAGATTCACTATGTCAAATTCCCTCCTTGTCAGGGCAATATTATCATCGTTTACAAATAGTTCCTTACTATCCGTATATAGTATAAGCTTCCCAATCTTTATTTGATGAACATTTCCTTTAGTCCTTTCTTCACGACGTAAGTGCATTTTAACACGTGCTAACAATTCTTGCATACTAAAGGGTTTCATAATATAATCATCAGCACCTGCATTGATTCCAGCTACTAAATCTTCATCCATATCCTTGGCAGTTATAAAACAGATAGGAACAGTTATCTGCTCGCGAATCATCTGACAGATTTCTAAACCACTAACAGGCATCATAATATCTAATAAAATCAAGTCAAATCCTGTAAAATTACAAAGATCAATCTCTTCTATCTTATTTCGTATGACTACTTCATATTTTTCATATTCTAGTACTTTTTTTATTAGGCGAAGAATAGCAAGATCATCATCTACAACCAAAATTTTATAAGCCATAACTCACCCTCCTGAATATATTATAGCACTAACTGAGAAAAAGACAGGATCTCCCCTGTCTTTAGCGTAAATTTTTTCCTATAAGTATCAATGTAGCAAATACAAAAACAATTAATAACCAAACTATTTGTAACCCTAAGCCTTGCCACACTGGATAATAGAGCGACAAGGGATGGGTATAAAAACAATTCATACTAGCTAGTAATGGTAAATTTCTAAAAAAAGAACTGAATTGTAGTAACATTTGTCCCAAACCCAATAAAAGGGATAAACTGATTCCCAGAATTAAGATAAAAGACTGGGAAATAAATACAAAAATACCACTTAAAAGAGAGAAGGTTAGAATAGAAATACAAGCTGGAAATAGGATTGTTAGAACATGTTTAATATTACTCAAAAGATTGATATTGTAGTATCCTTGCGCGATTAGTATGCATAATGATATTACAGCAACCAATAATACAATTTCCATACATAATACAATAGCTAGTTTACAGATTATAAATTTCAAACGATTTGGACATGTAAGAAAACTGGTACGAAGGCTAGAACCTGTAAATTCTTGACCTATAAATAGAACCGTTAGACTAATGAAACCTGCCTGTCCTAAATAGAGACTTTGCAGTAGCTGTTCCAAAACAAACTGTAGGGTCAACTGGTCTGGCTTACTATTTAAAAAAATAACCATCGCTGGAACACACGGTAACAGAGCACCTATAATCAACCAGAGCCAAGGATTCATCACAAACTTTAGATACTCACTTTTAAGTTGCTCTTTCAACTTATTCACCTCCTCCGATATCTGACTTAAGTAAGCGGTAGATTGCTAAAGCCAAGAATGAGAAGTTCCAACAAAGTAAAAGCAAAATATGTTGTAAACTATTATGTTCTAAAATTTGAGGAGATGTAGCAATCAATCCTTGCCCCAATGCAACTGGAAGAAATTTTGCAGCTGAGATATAGTTTGCTAAGAATGTTCCTAAATTGTAGACTTGAGGAAGCAAAAATAATAGAGGAACAATGGCTGTTTTAAATGTCAAAGCCATAATATAGGCCAGCAGTCCCAACAAGATCCAAGCTATACTGGCTAAAAATATATAGAACCAAACTCTCCCATTTAGTGAAAAAAGCAATAAGCCATCTTGTCCTAAAACATAATGTGTCATGTTAATCGTAAGGAATATTGATAGAAAGGAAATGAAAAAAGAAAATACAAGCCAAACTAATGTTTTTGAAACTAGGAAAGTACTTCGATTTGTAATAGAGAGGAGGCTTGTACGAATAGCAGAGCATTTATACTCCTCGGCTCCGTAAATTGAGCCTAGGATAATCATAATAAAAACACCAAATAAAGTGACATCAAAACCTAAAAATTCAATAGGAGGTATAGCTTCTGCTAAATCTGGATTTGTCTCTGGTGTAGCATGGATACCAACTGAAACAATTTGAGAAGCACCAATATTTGCTAAAAACGTTTGAAATACCAGTATCAAGAATAGTACAACATGAGTAGCTCTCCTATAAAGCAATTTCAATATTTCAGAATGAAGAGAGTAAATAAGTGCCATGTCACTTTCCTCCCTCTATTAAACTAAAGAAGACTTCTTCTAGTGAAGACAGATTTTTCATCACTTCTTGTAAAGTTCCTTTTATAAGAACTTTTCCTTTATTTATGATAACTACATCATCTGTTACTGCTTCCACTTCCGATAATATATGAGATGATAGCAAGACTGTCTTCCCTTCTTGAGCTTGTTTTTTTATAAACTCTCTAAACCACCGAATTCCTCTTGGATCCAACCCATTAGTCGGTTCATCCAATATCAGATATTGAGGATTTCCCAATAGAGCTGTTGCAATCCCTAATCGTTGTCCTTCTCCTAATGATAATTTCCCAATTTTAGATTTTTTCTTATGGCTAATATCCACCATATCCAAGACTTGTTCAATTCGCTGACTGGATATCCCATTACTAGCAGCAACAATTTTCAAATGTTGATAAACAGTCCGATCATCAGGAGCACCTACACTGTCAAATGAAGCTCCTACAGTTTTTAGAGGAAATTTTAATTCCTTATAAGTTTGATCTCCAATTTTAGTAAGACCAGATGTTGCTTTGTCTAATCCTAATAAAATACGCAAGGTTGAACTTTTTCCAGCTCCATTTGGGCCCAGGAAAGCAGTCACTCTACCTGCTCTTGCTTCAAAAGAAATATCTTTTAAAATTTGAGTTTGACCATATGACTTACATAAATGTTTAATGGTAATACTTTGTTCCATGATGTTCTCCTTATACTAATAATTGCTCTTTTGCAAGTTCTTTATACAGAGGAACTGATTCAAGAAGTTGATTATGAGTTCCCTCACCTACAACTCTTCCGTGCTCAAGAACCATTATTCTATCCGCTTCTATAACTGTTGATAGTCTATGAGCTACTGAAATAATAGTTTTTTTATGATGAATATTTTTTAAGACTTTCTTTATTTGTTTTTCGCTAATGCTATCTAGATTAGATGTCATCTCATCTAAAAGTAATATTTGTGCTTTCGAAAGTAATGCTCTTGCAAGAGCAATTCTTTGTCTTTCACCACCTGATAAACCTATACTATTTTCACCTATAAGCATATTTAAACCATCAGGGTTTCTATCAACTAAGTATTGTAAACCTACGTCTTTTAAAACTGATAAACACTCCAATTCTGACACTTCTTCATTGCCGAATCGTATGTTTTCTAGTAATGTTCCCGATAAAAGTGGTGCATTTTGTTCAACATATGCTAAGTTCTTTCTTAAATCAAATCTGTCTATTTTTTTTATGTCAACGCCATCTACTAAAATACTTCCCAAATCGATCTCGTAAAAACGTTCTAAAATTTGAAGAATGGTACTTTTCCCAGCACCGGATGGTCCAACAATTGCTATGTATTCACCTCTATATACATCAAAAGAAATATTATTTAAAATATATTCTGTTATAACATTTCTTTTTTCCAGATGAAATTTTTTACTATAAGTGAAATATACATTTTTAAAAGTAATAATTGCTCCTTCATTTGATTGAAAATGTTCGTGTATATCAATATCATAATCTCTTTCTACAGGTAAGTTTACTACTTCTTGTATTCGACTCAAAGCTCCAAGTGATTCTGATATACCTGATATTGATGTAAATATTTGACTAAAAGGGCCTATTGCCATATATAATAATAATAATAATATGAAAGCTGTTAAATCAGATATATCCATTAAATTATTAAATACTCTATACGAACCTACACCAATTACAATCATTAAACTAAACTGTATGCCTAAATTAGATATCGGAGTCAATAAAGCTTGTACTTTTGACAATTTTAAACCTAATTCCTTTATTGAATTAATCTCATAATTCGTTTTGTCTAATTCACACTCTGTCTTATTAAATGCTCTAATAGTTCTGATTCCTAGTAAATCTCTCGTTAATAACGATGATAATTTAGAAGTATGTTTTTGTACATCAAAACTTGCTTTTTGAATTATTGTACTCATTAACAGTATGATAAAAAATACCACAGTAAGTGTTAATAATGTAATAATCGAAAGCCAGAAATCTTTAAAAAATAATAAAAATATAGCACCAATTGATAAAATTAAACTACTCGATAACGATACTGTTAATTGGATAATTCCCAATCTTAACTTAGACGTATCCGAACCTACACGACTTATGAAATCCCCTATGCTCCAATTATCATAGTCTGAAATATGAAGATTAAACATACGGCTCACTAAATTTTTTCTAGTTTTATAAATAGCTAATTCTCCAATTTTTTGCAAATAGAAATATTGAAATGTAGAGCAAATTGTTGCTAAAAAAACTGTTGTAATAAATAAGATAAATGATATACTGCTAAAAATATTTGTTATATCATTTTTAATCAATTCAGACAATAATTCAGGTTGTATCAAACTAAAAAAAGTACTAAGTATCCCCAAAATAAAAACAAGTATAAACTCCTTTTTCTGAAACGATACATCTTTAAATAAATCTCTAATTCGTACATGATATGATTTATTATCATCGTACTCTTCGTTCTTTTCAAACTGATAAACTATTTTCTCATACGTATCTTTCGTCTTAACCATATGGGTATATCTTGTTATTTCCTCATTTTCACCTATTGGTACCCCTCCTAATTCTATCCAAGCATGGGCCCTAAATGGATCCATTATAAAACCAGTACACCAACTACATTTTTTTCTACATAAAAAAATGTATATATAAACAGCCAAAGAACGTTTCAGACATCCATCTTGATTACGACACTTACGACTCACATAACATACTGCATTTCTTGCATTTTCTATATCCAATACTGAAGCATAATTTAAATCTTTTGAAATTGAATTAAGAATAGTTTCTATTAATTCGGGAGAACAAAAATTTAACGGAAATGATAACAATAGAGATATTTTAGCTAGT
>NZ_RJPX01000060.1:0-6056 GCF_003944325.1 Streptococcus mitis
ATTCCAGAGTACATCTTCAAAGAAACTATTCCAGAGTACATCTTCAAAGAAACTAAGAAAGACGAAAAAGGCAATACAACGCATGTATACCGTCAAGTCGTAACAAGTTATGTGAATGAAGAAGGAAAAGAAATCAACCCTTCAGACAAAGGAACGAAGGATAAGAAAGACATTCCAGAGTACATCTTCAAAGAAACTAAGAAAGACGAAAAAGGAAATACAACACATGTATACCGTCAAGTCGTAACAAGTTATGTGAATGAAGAAGGAAAAGAAATCAACCCTTCAGACAAAGGAACGAAGGATAAGAAAGACATTCCAGAGTACATTTACAAAGAAACGAAAAAAGATAAAGATGGAAATACAATCCATGTATATACTAAGAAATCTTCTTCAACACCAAATTCACCAACACCTTCAACTCCAAGCAATGAAGAAAGTAAATCAACAGTTTGGAAAGATACTGAAGGTAATGTTCTAAAACCTCAAGAAGATGGTACAAAAGATAAGGGAACATTTACTGGCTATGAATATGTCAAGACTATTTTAGTTGGAAATGTAACAACTCATATCTTTAAGAAAGTGATTACTCCAAGTCATGATGAAATCCCTTCTCATTCAGATGTAACAGCAACATCAGATAAATCAACTCAAATAGCGACTTCAAATGAATCAACATTTGTAGATGGTAAACGGGAACTTCCGAATACAGGTACTCAATCATCAACTTCATCTCTCCTTCTTGGAGCTCTAGCAGCAATAACTGGCTTAGGATTAGTTTCAAGACGTCGTAAAGATGATAAAGAGTAAGAAATGGTATAAAGCGCAATAAGTAGCTTATCTATTATTCTGAAGTTTATGATAATCAAGAAAAGCCTTTCCTCTATTCTTAGGGGAAGGGCTTTTTGAAATAGGATATGTAGGTAAGGTAAACCCCAATAACGAGGTATATTGAAAAATCTCCAGACTAGAGAACTCACTGATAGTTCCTAATCTGGAGATTATTTTTTTATCTTCTTTCGACTTCGCCAATTCCTGTGCAAGGAGTTTAAGGGCAACTTGTGGGTTGGTTTGGCTGGCCTTTTGTTTAGTGAGCTTGTTAGAAGTATCTTGATTGGCGTTGAGGCTATTGAAAAGGTAGATCTCTTAATTTGAATGATTATTAAACTATATTATAACCTTTAAAAATCATCCAAGATATACTTGTCGTTATTTACTAGCAGTTATCTTCTTTATGGAATGATGTTCAATGAGCCACCCTACAATCCACCCCGTCGCTAGCAAGTAATTTTCGAAAGCACCGATAGCATTTACAGGAGAATGATACTCCATAAAATTGACTAAGTGATTTGTTCCTATTCCAATCCCACCGAAGATGAGAGCGAGAAGCACGATGCGTAGATAGAACCAATCGTACTTAATATTGACACCGAGAATAAGAATCAATACAGCTAGGTTCCATATTCCAATTTCTCGTTGCCAACCAGTAGAGATTCCGTACCCGGAGTGACTTCCCATGTATGATGGAAAGAAAATTTGTAGTATAGAAGCGCCTAGCATAGCGATGATGACTAAAACAAATAGCAATCGTAAAAATTTGTTCATTTTTTCTTCTTTCTAAAATAGAAAAAGGTATATAAAAAGTCTGTTATTTATCTTCTTTCAACTTCGCCAATTCCTGGGCAAGGAGTTTAAGGGCAACTTGTGGGTTGGCTTGGCCTTTGGTTGCCTTCATGAGGAATCCTGTGAAGGCTTTGTCTGCGTTACGTTTACCTGATTTGAAGTCGGCAACTGCGGCTTCGTTATCGGCAAAGACTTGATGGATAATTGGAATCAAGACTTCAGGATCTGAAATTTGAACCATGCCTGCTTTTTCCACGTATTCACGCGCTCCACCGCCATTTTTGGCTAGATGGACAAAGACTTTCTTGGCAATCTTAGAAGAGATAGTACCGTCTTCTATGATGGCAATCATTTCAACCAAGTTTTCTGGTGTCAATTCGATTTGTTCCAGAGTCTTGCCTTCAGCGTTCAAGAACTGAGCAACTTCACCTTGGAGCCAGTTAGAGACTTGTTTGGCATCACCACCGAGGGCGACAGCTTTTTCAAAGAAATCAGAAGTGACTTTGTTTGCAGTCAACTGGCTAGCATCGTAGTCTGACAAGCCAAGGTCAGCCACGTAACGCGCACGGCGTTCTTTCGGAAACTCTGGCAACTCTGTCCGCATTTCCTCAATCCACTCATCTGAAATTTCAAAGAGAGGTAGGTCTGGTTCTGGGAAGTAGCGGTAGTCTGCAGCACCTTCTTTGACACGCATGAGGATGGTTGCCTTGTTAGCTTCATCGTAACGGCGTGTTTCTTGGCGTATTTGACCACCTGAGCGAAGGATTTCAGCTTGACGTTGGACTTCGTATTCAAGACCTTTGCGAACGTTGGAGAAGGAGTTGAGGTTCTTCAACTCAGTCTTGGTACCGAATTTCTCTTGACCATAAGGACGAAGAGAAATATTGGCATCCACACGCATAGAACCTTCTTCCATCTTAACGTCAGAAATGCCAGCGTACTGGATAACTTCCTTGAGGGCAGTTAGGTAAGCATAGGCTTCTTCTGGCGAACGCATGTCAGCTTCAGATACAATTTCAATCAAGGGCACCCCTTGGCGGTTGAGGTCAACATAAGAGTAGCCATCTGTACCGTGGGTGTTTTTACCAGCATCTTCTTCCAAGTGAGCACGTTCGATACCGATTTTCTTAGTCGTACCATCTTCTAGTTCCACTTCAATCCAGCCGTTGTAACCGATTGGCTCATCAAACTGAGAAATTTGGTAGGCCTTTGGATTATCAGGATAGAAGTAGTTCTTGCGGTCAAAGTGCATCTTTTTGTGGATGTCCATATTGAGGGCAAGAGCAGCCTTGATACCGGCATCGACAACCCCTTTATTGAGAACTGGCAGAACTCCTGGAAAAGACCAGTCAATCACGTTAGTGTTGGCATTTTGGTCATTTCCAAAGTGGGCAGAAGTAGGTGAGAAGATTTTTGAATTGGTGTTGAGCTCTACGTGGACTTCAAGTCCAATGACTGTTTCAAAGTTCATTAGTTGTCACCTCCAAAAATCACGGGTTGTTGTTTGTGGTAGTCTGTTGTTGCTTCAAAAGCAGCAGCAGCTTGGTAAATGGTTTCCTCAGAATACTTAGGACCAATCAATTGCAGACCGACAGGTAGACCTTGAGAGAATCCAGCAGGAATCGAAATTCCTGGGAGACCAGCTAAGTTGACTGGGATGGTCAAAAGGTCAGCCAAGTACATGGCAACAGGGTCGTGGTTGAGTGAATCCAAGTCATAGGCAACGCTTGGAGCAGTTGGTCCCAAAATCAAGTCGTAATCCGCAAAGACTTGTTCGAAATCTTGGATGATGAGGGTACGGACCTGTCCAGCCTTTTTATAGTAGGCATCGTAGTAACCTGATGAAAGGCTGAAAGTACCTAGCATGATACGACGTTTCACTTCTTCACCGAAACCTTGGCTACGGCTGTTTACATAGATTTCATCAAGGTTGGTTGCATCCTCTGCGCGGTAGCCGTAACGGATACCGTCAAAGCGTTGCAAGTTTGATGAAGCTTCTGATGAAGCGATGATGTAGTATACGGCAACACCGTATTTAGAGTGAGGAAGACTGACTTCTTCGACGATAGCACCCAGTTTTTCAAAGTGTTTAGCGGCATTCAGGATGGTTTCCTTAACTTCTGGGTCAATTCCTTCGCCAAGATATTCTTTAGGTAAAGCAATTTTCATGCCCTTGATGTCTTGACCGATTTTTGAAGTAAAGTCGGCAATTCGGATAGGAGCAGAAGTAGAGTCTTTAGCATCTTCGCTGGCAATCGCATTGAGCAAGAGGGCGTTTTCCTTAACAGTCGGAGCGAAAGGTCCAATCTGGTCTAGAGAGCTACCAAAGGCAATAAGACCGAAACGAGAAACCGTTCCGTAGGTTGGTTTGAGACCAACGATTCCGTTGAAGGCGGCAGGTTGGCGGATAGAACCACCAGTATCAGAACCTAGTGACAAGCGGACTTGTCCTGAGGCTACGGCTGAAGCAGAACCACTTGATGAACCACCAGGAACCTTGGTCTGGTCCCAAGCATTTTTAGTGGCACCGTAGTAAGAAGTTTCACCTGAACCACCCATGGCAAACTCATCCATGTTGGTCTTTCCTACGACAATCATGCCTTTAGCTTTTGCATTGGCAACGGCTGTCGCATCAAAGATTGGCTCATAGTTGTAGAGCATTTTTGAGGCAGCAGTTGTGAGAATACCATCTGTAGAGATATTATCCTTAACAGCCAATGGAATTCCTGAAAGGACATTATCAGCATCGATTCCAGCTTCATCAATAGCTTTGGCTTGAGCAAGAGCCTGCTCCTCAGCGATGGTAACAAAAGCGTTGATAGCTGTCTCGCGAGATTGGATATCTTCAAGCGTAGCTTGGGTTAATTCTGTTGCTGAAATTTCCTTAGAGACAAGGAGATTGTGCAAGTCTTCAATGGTTTTATTGTTAAAAGTCATTAGGCATCTCCTCCATCGTCTAGGATAGCTGGGACCTTGATATAGTAGTTATCTTTTTCAGGTACGTTTTTAAACAAGCGGTCGCGGTCTGTTCCCTCTTCGGCTACATCAGGGCGGAGCACAGTCTTGCGATCAGCCATGGTCGTAGTAGGTGCGACACCAGTTGTGTCAACTTCGCCCAGCAATTCAACCATGTCAACAATCTTAGACAAGGTAGTCGCAAAGGCAGCAGTTTCTTCTTCAGAGAATCTTAATTTTGAAAGATTGGCAACGTGTGTTACCTCTTCTTGCGTAATTTTCATCTTGCATCCTTTCGTGAAATGATGATTTTTAGTCTGTTCTATTTTACCATATTTTCCTATAAATAAGGGAGGGAAAGGTGAAAAAAGACATCTGGCAAGTCGAGAAAGAGGTTTTTAAAATAGACAAAAAAATAGCCGTCCTAACTTTGGTGAGTTAACGAGCTATTTTTTTAGTTATATAATTACAGCCACCGTCTTAAACGGCTCTGTAGGGTGTTGTTGACGCAACACCTTTTTCTATATTCATTGTAACATTTATTTAAAAAATTGCAAGGGGAGTAGGATGGTTAGTACCTAAGTGGGGCAATAATTGAATAGTAGGCATTAAAATTGCTCGCTAGTTTTTGTTTGTTGTTGATTAGCAAACTAAGATTCTTTGATTTTAATATGCACTCTTTTGGTATTCATTCCATAAAGCCTGAAGTTCATCTGCATTTTCTAAGACATATTGCCTTATCATTTTTAGGTCTTTTGCTTTTGCTTTACCATCTCTCAGTTCACCGTTCAGAAACATTGAACCCACTTCTTCTCCGTGGATATAAAAGTGAATATGCGCTTTTTGACCTTTATGGTTATGTTCGTTAGGACGAATTTCAATACCATACTTTAAGAAAGAATATTTAGGCATGTAGTAATCCCACGTAGTCCTTCCATGTTTCAAGGTAGTTATCGCGATTTAACTTAATTTGCTTTTGAGCAAAACGAATATCATAGTCTGCCAAGTCCAAGTTTTCCAATACTTCTCCAGTTAGAATACTAAAGGTTCCAATTAATTCATCGTCATCATACATACGCAAAATAGGGTTGTTTGGATTCTTGTAAATATCATCTTTTGTCACTTCTAAATTAGTTACACCAAATTCTTTGAACATGATTATATCTCCTTTTTGTTTTATTATATCATTTTTGCTAGAATTGTCACGATTTTCGATATATTTGACTACAAGGGAAAGCTTTTATTCAATATAAAATAGGGTAAATTCCCAAACTAAGTTCCACCGCTAATCCAAGTGGAAGTTAGTCTGATAAAAATTGTAAAAACCAGTGGAAATCCGTGTCAGGGTAAGTTCCACTGGTTTTACTAATGCTTGATTTTATTGCTTTTTTAACCAAACTGAATCGAAAAAAAGAGCGCACAAAATCCTCTCATCTGAAAGCGTTTCAGATTAAGTTCCGCTATGGTGGAAGTTAGTG
>NZ_RJPX01000061.1:0-6054 GCF_003944325.1 Streptococcus mitis
TCCTCGTTTACTCTCGTGATTTACGCATATAGGTTACGACTACCTTTTTGGACTTTAGAGTTTGAAGCCCCCTTATCCGCTATATACGCCTTACTATCACGTTCCTGTTCGTAGAGCCACGATTTCGCTATCCCTTCCTCTCCCCGCTACCTCACGATAGTCAGGCTTGGGAATCGCTATTGGGTTCACCGGTAGCGGGTGCCCACGGAGGACTTACACCTCAGATATACGACATGCCCGTCGTACTCCGAAAAAGCACTTTGCAAAATCTTTGCAAAGTGCTTTGAAACGTTGATATAATCGTATTGATTAACGTTTTGAGGCAACTGACTTTGTCAGATTGCAGCCACATTTGTTAGCGACTAAAGTCGCAACAACTGTGTCAATTGCACCAATTTAGTAAGAAAGTATAAAAAAGAACACCCCTAAAGGTGCTCTGTATAAGTATAGTAATTCTTTCGAATTAACGTTTACTAAATTGTGATGCTTTACGAGCTTTCTTAAGACCTGGTTATTTCTACATCATGATATTTATGGTAAATTATCACTAAAATCAAGTAATTTTAAGAGATAAATCCTCAATCCTTACATATATAACCCTTTTAAAAATCGAGAGGTTATCAAAGGGTTATCACTTTTTTAGTTTTCGGAGCTTATGTAATTGAGAAATACGAAATACTGTATCACAAAGATGATGTACAATTTCTTCGTGCCAGTGCAATTTCGTTTTCTATCCTGAAGATATTTAAATAGCCCTAGATATTATTTCTAATAAATTGAAATTAATTGAATAAATTAAATACTATTTCTAAATATTTGAAAATACTTACTATTTGTATTATACTATCTTTGAGGTATCTATTATGAACTATATTAAAAGACCACATTATTTAGACTTTTTAAGAAGACATCGTGACCGCCAAATCATCAAAGTTGTGAGTGGAGTTAGACGAGCTGGTAAATCTGTTCTCTTTCAACTCTATAAAGAGGAGTTACTAGCAACTGGAGTAGACGAGGATCAAATCATATCCATCAATTTTGAAGATCTGAGTTATTATGACCTGCGAGATTTTCAAACATTATTCGCTTATATAAAAGAAAGATTAGTTGAGGAAAAAACATACTATATCTTTTTAGATGAAATTCAACATGTTGAAAAATTTGAACTGGTAGCAGATAGTCTATTCATCTTGCCAAATGTTGACCTCTATTTGACTGGATCAAACGCCTACTTTATGAGTAGCCAATTAGCAACAAATTTGACTGGGCGTTATGTTGAGATAGAAGTTCTTCCATTATCATTTGAAGAATACCTATCAGGTCAATCTTCCTCAGAGAATCTGAATACAACAGAAATTTTTAACAATTATCTCTTTAGTGCTTTCCCTTACTTATTGCAAACATCATCTTACGCTGAAAAAATTGACTATCTCAGAGGAATATATAACTCAATACTGTTAAATGATATTGTCACTAGATTGGGAAATCCAAATCCTACTATTATTGAGCGCATTGTCCGAACCCTTCTCAGTAGTACAGGTAGCTTAATATCAACAAATAAGATTCGTAATACCCTGGTTAGCCAAAATGTTTCCATATCCCATAATACTTTGGAAAATTATTTGACGACTTTGACAGACAGTTTACTTTTTTATTCCGTTCCACGTTTTGATGTAAAAGGTCGAGCATTATTGCAACGCTTAGAAAAATATTATCCCGTTGATTTAGGTTTACGACACCTCTTATTACCAGACCACAAAGAAGATATTGGCCATATCTTGGAAAATATTGTCTATTTGGAATTGAGACGTAGATATTCACAAGTATATGTTGGTAATTTAGATAAATATGAGGTTGATTTTGTTGTTGTAACTGATCTTGGNCACTACGCTTATTATCANGTCAGTGAAACAACACTTGCTCCAGAAACACTAGANAGAGAACTTAGACCACTAGAAGCCATTAAAGATCAATTCCCNAANTATCTATTAACAATGGATACGATTCAGCCAACAGCCAATTACAATGGAATTGAGAAGAAAAATATCATAGATTGGTTACTAGAAAAGTAGATAATCATAAATCATACAGCTAACTAGATTTGTAACAGTCTGTTATCAATGATTCTACCTAAAACCTAACAAGATATAGTGAATTTAGAACACACTATCTAATGGGATAAAGTGGAATCTATAACTTCTGGAAGAACTATTATTACTCATAATGACGAATCTCCATAGAATTTTAATAACGATTTAATAATCAAACGGACTATAAAGAGACTGAGCAATCAGGCTTTAAAATCAGAAAAACGCATAGTATTAGGTGTTGAATGATGTACTGACCCCCAAAAGTTAGACAGGAAAAATCTAACTTTTGGGGTATTTTTATTATGGAAATATTTGCTTCATTTTCTCCTGAAATAGAGCTTTTTCTATCCTATTTTCTCTATTTCTAATGACTTACTTCAGCTTCTTACCTCTTGGAAAAAGCAACAAAGATATGAACTAGCACAGTTTAGAATTATCCAATCTGATGAACAGTATGTCTTTACTTATATCGATATGAAGGGCAATGTTAACAGTCCACTACACTCTGACTACCTAAATAATAAGATGAAATCTGTGCAACGTCGTCATTCAGAACTTAAACATGCTACACCTCACAAATTACGCCATACAAGGGCAACATTAGCAAAACAGGCTGGAACGTCTATTGAAGCTATTTCTGAAGCTCTAACCCATAGTGACACGATTACAACAAAGACTTATGTCAATGCTTCGAATGTTATTCCAATGGCTGTTGGAGAGATTGCTTATCGCAATCTTAAAAAGTAATGGTGTGAATTTTGCTAAAAATCATCAAAAAAACACCCCATGGTGTGAACCATGAAGTGTTGTAAATGCTGTATTGTAGCTGGTTCTTAACGTTTAGAGAACTGGCTAGCTTTACAAGCTTTCTTAAGACCTGGTTTTTTCTACATCATGATATTTATGGTAAATTATCACTAAAATCAAGTAATTTTAAGAGATAAATCCTTAATTTTTACATATATAATCCTTTTAAAAATCGAGAGGTTATCAAAGGGTTATCACTTTTTAGTTTTCGGAGCTTATGTAATTGAGAAACAACGATTTATTTTTCTTCGTTTTTCTTCGTTTTTCTTCGTTTCGTTACTTGTTGTGAAATGATGTATAATACAAATCACATTCCCATACAAACAACTGAATTGCAAAACTATAAAGCGAATGAATTTAATGAATTTAATAAATTTATAAGAAAGCTTACTTTATAAGTTCACTAATTAGTAATTATGTTTTCTTCGTTTTTCTTCGTTTTTCTTCGTTTTTCTTCGTTTTTATTTCATTTCTAATTTATAGTATTGACTGCGATCTTTCGTACTTGTCCCATACCATGTTAAAATGCCTTTTGCTCTCAACGTTTTCAATAATTTCGACGAGTAAGAAACACTCCTACCTAAGAACTCTGCTACTTTTTTAGTTGTCATAGGTTCTGCTGTATTGTACATATACTGTATCAATAGTTTTTCATCAACACTTAAATCACTATAATCTCTAAGTTTACTTTCCAAAGAATCACGTGTTCTCAATGTTCTACTTGTAATACTGTTTTCTAATGTTAAAACTACTTTGTTACCTGGTTCAGAGTAACACGGTTCATGGAGAAAAGCAGATTCCATTTCAGAATAGATTCGTTTTACTCCCTCATTCATTTCTCGGACCCATCCAAATTCAGTTAAGGTACGAGCTATACGCGGATTTCTAGAAAAACGTTCATGTCTTATATTCTCAACAGTTACAATATTCGGTAGTTTTCCTGGGCTATGAATCTCTAGACGATTATCAAACATCAATACCCTGATATGATCTCCGTATACTGAATAATTCCTGTGGGTTACTGCATTTACAATTCCTTCAAACCAAGCAAATTCAGGATATTCTGGAAGTATCTGAAATCTACCATCACTATCTAGATACTGAAACTCTCGTAGCTGGGTTCGAATAAAATCTCTAGCTTTAACAATTAATTTAGGCAATGCATCATCAAACGTTACTTCCTTAATAACATTAAATTCACTTCCTGTACCTACATCTACTCCATCAAATCGTTGAAAACGAACACGTGCTTGAGGGAAAAATGCGGAAGGATACTTACCAAAGATAAGAATAGCTGCCTTTGTCAATTTACCATTAATAAGAAACCGCCTTGCCTTTAATATCTCCTCAGTTGAACGTTCTGAAATATCAAAATGTTCCTTAAAGTCCTGAACTAACAGTTCATCAATATCATCTAATGTAGCATCTTCAATGATCTCATCTTCAAAGAAACGCTGTCCCTTATCGTAACTAAGTTGTATACGTTGCTCATAACTCAACTTGACTGATTCGTCTCCCTGTCGTAGATAAACTTCATCATTTGGAGCGGCAATCACTCGATTCGATGATAATTCAACTGAGATAATTAGAATCAGGTCGTCTTCTCCCTTATGATTAACCACAGGTATTTCCTCAAAAGATAAGTCCAACGGTGTATCCCGCATCTCTCGGTCTATCTTTTTGAAATCATCAATCGGATAGGCTTTCCCATCCTTAAAACCAGTGATAATATTGTCCTGCTTTTCATCTTCAATCCCAATAATCAACTGACCTCCATCAGCATTAGCAAAGGCAATCAAATGCTTAAGCAATTCTTGTGGTTTCTTACGCGCTGATTTTCTATCCAAATATTGATTTTCCGGCGAAAATTGCCAGTAACTAAAATCATATTTCATTTGTTTTCTCCTAATTTTTGGTTAAATAATAATGATTATTCTGCATTCCTTACTGAATCTGTTTTCCTTAAGATAATAGGCTAGGGTTTTCATTATGATGAGGGCGAATACACTTTTCAACCTTAATATATAAATACTTTAGAAGATTTATACTTATCAATACTGCTCCACCAGTATTTAATTTTTTTATTTAGTTGTTGATTTAATATTTTCTAAAAAAATTTCTTTAACATTTTGCAAATCCGCTTTAATTTTATCAACATCCGTTCTTATATAATTAATCAAGTCTTCACTAGATACCTGTTTTTTTATACGAGCATAATCATAATAATCTTTTTTACCATATGTTTTCCATTTTTTTCTTGAAGATGATTTTTCTAAAATTGGATTATCCTCTAGATTGAAATTATATAAACAAGTTTTCTCTTTTATACTATCACATATTCTTTCTAAATCACCTAGTTTTTCCTTATCTTCAAGAGAGAAATTAACCTTATGTCTATACTGATTCCCTTGTATCTGAATATCAAAAGATGATGTAGTACCTTCGATAGGAAGATCAATTCCAAAATGATGTCCTCCCTTTATTCTACCAGAGTATGTTTTATACCCTAAATCAGCAATCTTATTCTGTAAGTTCGCATAATGAATCTTCTCGATAACCGACCTTAATCTCATACCTTCAAGCACTTTATTATTAGTCTCTTCAAAATAGTATGATTCACCATAACTTACCTTTCCAATAAACTTTTCCAAATTCTCCATATATTCGATATAATCCTTTAAGAATAATCTAAAAGTCTCATCTACTTTATCAAGTGAATCACGATAATACTCAATTAGCTCATCATAACTTCTTCTAAACCAACTATCAGGTAGTTTAAATCCAGGTTTAACTAAACTAAGAAGTATTCCTTTAGCATTAGAATCTTTTTCAGAATAACGAATTAATTGACTTTTGTCTGGTAAAGACTTAACCTTATTTTCTATAAAAATAACATGAGCCCTTCTATCCTCATCAATAACCTCGATAGTTAAATCAATCGAATTTTTTTCTCTGTAAACCTTTAAATCTGTATATTTTTTATTAATATCAATAACATTACTAAAAAACTTATGATTAATAAATTCAGACTTCTCCAGAACAACAGCAAATAGATTGCTATGATATAATTCTAAATTACTTAGTGACAGTTGATAATTCAGTGTATTTTCTATTTTATTCCTAAGAGTTAATAACTCATTATAATTTTCCATTTAAT
>NZ_RJPX01000062.1:0-6047 GCF_003944325.1 Streptococcus mitis
TTTCCTCGTTTACTCTCGTGATTTACGCATATAGGTTACGACTACCTTTTTGGACTTTAGAGTTTGAAGCCCCCTTATCCGCTATATACGCCTTACTATCACGTTCCTGTTCGTAGAGCCACGATTTCGCTATCCCTTCCTCTCCCCGCTACCTCACGATAGTCAGGCTTGGGAATCGCTATTGGGTTCACCGGTAGCGGGTGCCCACGGAGGACTTACACCTCAGATATACGACATGCCCGTCGTACTACAAAAACAAGATAGACAAGTGTCCATCTTGTTAATCTTATTCATAACGAAGGGCTTCGATTGGATCAAGCTTCGATGCCTTGTTGGCTGGCAAGACCCCAAAAACTATACCCACGCTAGCCGAAACTGCAAGACTAAATAGGGCAACTGGAATTGATACTCCAACTTCTATACCCGCAATCAAACCTTGCAGTAACAAACCTGCTAAGGCAGTTAAACCACTTGCAATTGTCAAACCAATTAATCCACCTAACAAGGTCAAAATCATGGATTCAATCAAAAACTGGATTAAAATATTGGCACGAGTTGCACCCAAAGCCTTACGGAGACCAATCTCACGGGTACGCTCTGTTACTGAAACCAGCATGATATTCATAACACCAGTTCCTCCAACAAAGAGAGAAATTCCTGCGATGGCACTAATAATCGTCGTCATAAAACTAAACGATTGTTGAACTTCTGCAAATACAGCTGACTCATCTGCTACTTGATATTCTCCCTGTTGCAAGCCAGCAAGCTCTGTCATTTTTCGTGCTAATTCTGGCCCCAGAGTTTGAGTCAAGCTTGTGTCATTCACTCGAAAGACAATATTAGCAATTTCATCTACATTAAAATTCGCAGCAAGGGAGATATTTGTGGTAATAGGCAAGCCACCAAGACCATACATTTTTGAATTTTTAGATTCTGGGCTAGTATAAACACCAATGACTCGATAACTAAAACCATTGACTTCCACAACCTTGTTAATAGCCTCTTGAGGAGATCCAAATAGACTAATGGATAATTCTTCATCAAGCAAAATGACACTTGCAAATTCTTTGAAATCTTGTTCTCTCAGACTACGACCTGCAAGAATTTCATTGTTAACAGCCTCCATATAAGTTCTGTTACCACCTGTCAAATTGGCATTTTCAACCTTTTTATCTTTATAAGTCAAGATGGCGTTCGTTGAGTTGGTTACATAGTAATTATCCACTCCCTTCAGTTTGGCTGCCTCCTTGACCCAAGATTCTTGCGGTTTTGGTGGTTCAACATGAACTTCCTCTTCTTTTCCAGAAACCGTAAAAGCTGATTGTTTCTGAGTAAAAGATCCATCTTTACTTTTTTTAGAAGAGAAAAAGACACTGATATTTTTCTGAGATCTGGTCATGCTTTTATTGAGATATCGAGACATAGAATCTCCCAGAGCCATAATCACAACAACGGATGAAACACCGATGATAATCCCAATCATGGTAAGCAAAGAACGCATCTTATGAGCCATGATAGATGAAAAGGCAAATTTCAGATTCTGCATCTTAGTTTTCCTCCTTCTCTAACTGCGCACTGTCGGACGAAATAACTCCATCGCGAATGACAATCTGACGTTTGGCATAAGCAGCTATTTCAGGCTCATGCGTTACCATGATAATGGTTTTTCCTTCTTTGTTCAAGTCAACCAATAGTTGCATAATTTGATTTCCTGTTTTGGTATCCAATGCTCCTGTCGGTTCGTCTGCTAAGATGATAGAAGGATTGTTTACCAAGGCACGCGCAATAGCTACACGTTGCTTTTGACCTCCAGATAATTCTGAAGGCAAATGGTGACTACGTTCGGTCAATTCAACCTTATCTAAATATTCCTCGGCTAACTTGCGACGTTTTGAAGCCGAAACTCCTGCGTAAATCAAGGGTAATTCTACGTTTTGCAGAGCATTGAGTTTAGATAGAAGAAAGAACTGCTGAAAGACAAATCCGATTTGTTGGTTACGAACCTTGGCTAGTTGTTTTTCACCAAGTCCAGCCACTTCTTGGCCTTCAAGATAATACTCTCCACTGGTTGGTGTATCCAACATGCCAATTGTATTCATGAGAGTAGACTTACCAGAACCAGATGGTCCCATGATGGCAACAAATTCACCCTCATTCACTTCTAGGTTGATATTTTTGAGAACCTGCAGTTCTTGGTCACCATTCCGGTAACTTCTGCAGATATTTTTTAAACTAATTAGTTTCTTCATCAGCCTTCACCTCTTTTCCTTCCTCTAGAGAAGACGTTGGGTTACTGATGACCTTGACTCCATTTGTCAGACCTGAAGTGATTTCTTGGTTGTCTGCATCAGCATTTCCCAAACCAACTTCCACTTTCTTGGCCTTTTTCTGCTCGTCAAGTACCCAAACATAGTTCTTATCATTTTCACTCACAACACTTGTTAGAGGAACCAAAATGGCTTTACTCTTATTCTTGACCTCAACACTTACTGAGAATCCTTGTTTCAAATCACCGATTTCACTTGTAACATCGATGGTATATGGATATTTAGAACCAGAATTACCACCTGCTGCAGCAGTAGCTGCACTTGCTGCTTCACCATTGTTTTTAGGGTAGTCAGAAATGTAGCTAATCTTACCAGTCCAGCTCTTATCTTGGTAAACTTTAGAAGTAAAAGTTACTTCTTGTCCTACAGAGAGGTTGGCAAGATTATATTCAGATAGCTCCCCCTTAACTTGCAAGTTTTCATTGCTAACGACATGAACTACCACCTGGCTAGCTCCAGTTGGAGATTTAGAAACATTACGGTTGACTTCGACCACAGTTCCTTCTAGAGTGCTGAGAACCGTCATGGCATCCAACTGACTTTGAGCCTTACTTAATTGTGCTGCTGCATCTGCACGGGCATCACGAGCATCACCCAGTTGTGCATCAATAGATGAAACTGAATTTCCTGAGACTGGAGCTGGAGCTTGCACTGCTGCACCTTCTCCTCCTGCTGGCGCTGGTAACTGTGGAGCCGGAGCTGAAGCGGCTTCATTTCGTGCTTGATTGAGTTCATTGATATGACGGTCTGCCTTCGCGACTGCTCGGCTCGCTGAATCATAGGCCGCCTGGGCTTCTGAACTACTGTACTTGACTAAAGCCTGCCCTTCGCTGACCTTGTCACCCACAGAAACAAGGATTTCATCTAAATCTCCCTTACTAGCATCAAAATAAACATATTGTTCATTTTTTGCTGTTACTGTCCCTGACAATAAGACAGAAGATGCCACGCTTCCTTCCTTAGCAACAACAAGATGAGTAGGTTCATCTTTTACAGCGGTTTGAGATGGTTGTCTAAAGAGTAAAATCCCTCCAGCACCCAATACAACTACACTTGCAGCACCGATTGCTGCATACAATTGCCACTTTTTAGCTTTACTATTCTTTTTCATAATGAAACTCCTTTTTGATTTAAAGTCCTTAACAATATTATACAAAAATTACCAAATATAAACAATAACAGTTTAGAACGAAATAATGACATTTCAGGATTCAATTATTGTTCGGAATTCATTTTACAATCATTGTACTAGTTATATAATACACTTTATTTTTCTTTTTCGCAAGCCTTTTTCTTAATTTTTTTTTGAACGTAGCAGATTTTTGCAATCAAATCAAAAAAAAGATAGAATATGACTATCAAAAAATGACACTCTACTATTTAAAAGAGTACAAAGGAGTTTTAAATGAGAGAATATGATATCATTGCTATCGGTGGAGGTAGCGGAGGAATTGCTACCATGAACCGTGCTGGTGAACACGGAGCCAAAGCGGCTGTTATTGAGGAAAAGAAATTAGGTGGAACCTGCGTCAACGTCGGATGTGTTCCTAAAAAAATCATGTGGTACGGAGCACAAATCGCTGAGACTTTCCATCAATTTGGAGAAGACTACGGCTTTAAGACTACTGATCTTAACTTTGACTTTGCAACCCTACGTCGCAATCGTGAAGCTTACATTGATCGTGCTCGTTCTTCTTATGATGGCAGTTTTAAACGCAACGGCGTAGACCTGATTGAAGGCCATGCTGAATTTGTAGATTCTCATACTGTCAGCGTAAATGGTGAACTGATTCGTGCTAAACATATCGTGATTGCTACTGGTGCCCATCCAAGTATTCCAAATATTCCTGGTGCTGAACTAGGTGGTTCTTCTGATGATGTATTTGCCTGGGAAGAACTTCCAGAGTCAGTTGCAATTCTAGGTGCTGGTTATATCGCCGTTGAATTGGCTGGCGTACTCCACACTTTTGGTGTCAAGACAGACCTCTTTGTTCGCCGCGATCGCCCTTTACGTGGTTTTGATTCTTACATCGTTGAAGGTTTGGTTAAGGAAATGGAAAGAACAAACTTGCCACTTCATACTCACAAAGTCCCTGTCAAGTTAGAAAAAACAGCTGAAGGCATTACCATTCATTTCGAGGATGGTACTAATCACACAGCTAGCCAAGTTATCTGGGCTACTGGTCGCCGTCCAAACGTTAAGGGCTTACAACTTGAAAAAGCTGGAGTAACTCTGAACGAACGTGGCTTTATCCAAGTGGATGAATACCAAAATACTGTTGTTGAAGGGATCTACGCTCTAGGTGATGTAACAGGCGAAAAAGAACTAACTCCAGTTGCTATCAAGGCTGGACGTACTTTGTCTGAACGTCTCTTTAACGGAAAAACAACTGCTAAAATGGACTACTCAACTATTCCAACCGTTGTCTTTTCACACCCTGCTATCGGAACGGTTGGATTAACCGAAGAGCAAGCTATTAAAGAATATGGTCAAGACCAAATCAAGGTTTACAAATCAAGCTTTACTTCTATGTACTCTGCTTGCACTTGCAACCGTCAAGAAACACGTTTCAAATTGATAACAGCTGGTTCAGAAGAAAAAGTTGTCGGACTTCATGGAATTGGCTATGGTGTTGATGAAATGATTCAAGGATTTGCTGTTGCTATCAAAATGGGAGCAACCAAGGCAGACTTTGATGCAACTGTGGCGATTCATCCAACTGCATCTGAAGAATTTGTAACCATGCGTTAATCGAAATAAAAGAAGCTGATACAAATGTGTCTGCTTCTTTTTTGATGATTTACAAATCGATGAAAACAACTTACCTAGTCAGCAAAATCGGCCGTTACAGTTTTTGTTACCTTTGTTAAAAAACAGGTTGACAATAATATCAAATTAAGTATAATAGTTACTATACATAAGAAAAGAGGTTAACTATTTTGAAAAAAGCTCACGTTTATGCTATCCCTGCTGTTGGGGCTGCTCTCATTGCTGTTTTAGCACAAATCAGTCTTCCAATTGGACCTGTGCCCTTCACTCTGCAAAACTTTGCGATCGGCTTGATTGCTACTGTCTTTAGACCGAGAGAGGCTGTACTTTCTGTTGGACTCTATCTTCTTCTAGGTGCTATCGGTCTTCCTGTCTTTGCAGGAGGTGGAGCTGGATTTCATGCTTTGATTGGTCCTACTGCAGGCTATCTTTGGTTTTATCTTGTTTATTCTGGACTTACCTCTTCTCTAACTAACAGTGATAGTGGTTTTGTCAGAATTTTTCTAGCAAATCTCTTGGGAGATACACTTGTCTTTGTTGGTGGGATCATTGGATTGTATTTCCTAGCTGGAATGCCATTTGAAAAAGCTCTTGTTGTGGGGGTATTTCCCTTTATCATCCCAGATCTTGGTAAAATTATTGCTATTAGTTTTATTAGCCGTCCATTACTTCAACGCCTTAAAAATCAAGCTTACTTTGCTAAATCGAGTAGGGGATAATCTCTAGCCCCTCTCACACCACCGTACGTGCCGTTCGGCATACGGCGGTTCAACTAACTTTTAACGCATGTCGTTCAAGGTAATAATCCAAACACGAAACCAGTCCACGTTTCTCAAGGACTGGTTTTGATATAGCACGTTTAAGTACCGACTTCTGAGCTACTAATTGATAGTGGTCACCCCAGCCAGATACCTTATCTGCTATCCATTTAGGAACTCCTAACTTAAGCA
>NZ_RJPX01000063.1:0-5586 GCF_003944325.1 Streptococcus mitis
ATGACGCTGACCGTTAATGATAACACCTGACCGTTAATGATAACACCTGAATGAAGATANTTACGAATCAAGGATTCCGTATCTCCGTCTTCGATAATGTTATGTACTAAGGACATCAATCTATCTTGAGGAACTGTATCGAAGAATTTCTCTAGGTCTATATCCACTATCCACTCATAGCCGTCATTTAAGTACTCTAAGAGCTTCATGATGGCTTTTTCACATGACCGATTTGGTCGGAACCCATAACTCGTTTCAGAGAAATGGGGTTCACAAATAGGGCTAATGACTTGAACAATGGCCTGTTGAATCATTCTATCCATAACCGTTGGAATTCCTAACTGACGAATACCTCCGTTTGGTTTGGGAATCTCAACTCTGAGAACTGGTTGAGGCTTATATTTTCTCTGTTTCATCCGTTCCTTAGTCAGGCGCCAGTTTTGTCTGAGATAATTATCCATCTCTTCGATAGTAATTCCATCAATCCCAGCTGAGCCCTTATTGGATTTTACTTGATTGTAGGCTTCCAGCATATTTTCGCGTGATAATATCTTATCTAGCAATTTTGACATGTGCGTATTCCTTTCTTGTTTTGGTACCTGAGGGACATCTTATATTGGTGAACCTTCATCTAGTCAATACGTGACAGACTCCAGTTCTATCAGACCGTTCGTTTTACAGACACAAGTGAAGTAGGATTACTTCAATCTGTCGTTTTCTCTTTCTAGCGACAGACCTCAAACAGTCTCTCCCCAGACTGTTTGAGTATTCCCCCTTCGCTCCACTTCCATTACAGAAGTTTCCTCACTACTATGGGCTCGGCTGACTTCTCATGATTCGTTGTTACTACGCTTTCAGCGCTCATGAGACCTCACGGGATAAGTCGTACCCAAAAAAAGCCCAGACGACATTGTCTGAGCAGTTTTCTATATGGTCGTTTAACAAAGTTGAGTTTGACATTTTCAAACTATTTCTTCAACAAACCTTGTTCTTGTAGAAACTCCTTGGCTACTTGTTCTGCTGACCTGCCTTCAACACCGACTTGGTAGTTGAGCTGGCTCATCTGGCTTTCAGTAATTTTACCAGCCAATTTATTGAGAACTGTTTCCAACTCTGGATGTTTCTTGAGAAGAACTTCTTTCATTAGTGGAGCCCCTTGGTAAGGTGGGAAGAGTTGCTTGTCATCTTCCAAGACCTGCAAATCATAACGCGCCAATTCCGCATCAGTCGAATAGGCATCCGTGATTTGAATATCACCTGACTGAATTGCCTGATAGCGAAGGGCTGGCTCCATAGTCGCCACATTGAGATTGAGACCATACATTGACTGCAAGCCTTTATTTCCATCTTCACGGTCATTAAATTCGAGTGTAAAACCTGCCTTCAGCTGCCCTTCCACTTTTTTCAAGTCCGAAATGGTCTTCAAGCCATATTCTTGAGCAATCTTTTTCGGAACAGCTACAGCGTAGGTATTTTGATAAGACATGGGTTTAAGATAGGCTAGATGATCCTGTTTAGCAATACCATCACGCGCCACATCATAAACCTGCTCTGGCTCGTGACTCACTTTCGGCGATGGTTGAAGTAGGCTTTCAGTCACCGTACCAGTAAATTCAGGATAGATGTCAATATCGCCTTTTTTCAGAGCCTCATAGAGGAAGCTTGTTTTCCCAAAATTCGGTTTAACAGTTGCAGTCATACTGGTATTTTCCTCAATGAGGAGTTTATACATATTGGCCAAAATTTCTGGTTCTGGACCCAATTTCCCAGCAATCACCAAGTTTTCTTTCTCTTTTTGAGCTAAGAGAGCTGGGCTATAAGACAGACCGAGCAATAAGGTCACCAAGGCAAAACCTGAAAAAATCGTCCGCAATTTTGCTTTTTCCATCACTTTTAGTAGGAAGTTAAAGGCAATGGCCAGCACTGCAGAAGAAAGGGCCCCAATCAAAATCAGACTGGCATTATTACGGTCAATTCCCAAAAGGATAAAGGAACCTAATCCCCCTGCCCCAATCAAGGCAGCCAAGGTTGCCGTACCGATAATCAAGACAGCTGCCGTCCGAATCCCAGACATCATGACAGGCATGGCAAGTGGAATTTCAAACTTCTTGAGACGCTCCCATCTAGTCATCCCAAAGGCAATCCCAGCCTCTTGCAGACTTGGATCAATTCCCTTCAACCCAGTGATGGTATTTTGTAAAATCGGAAAAATCGCATAGATCACTAGTGCTGTCAAAGCAGGCAAGGTTCCAATCCCCATCAAGGGGATAAAGAGTCCCAACAAGGCTAAAGACGGGATAGTCTGGAAAATCCCTGCAATCTGCAAGACCCAGTCCGCCAGCTTCTCATGATAGCGAAGATAGACAGCTAAAGGAATCGCGATAAAAATAGCTAGTAACAAGGTCAAAAGCGACAACTGCAAATGTTGAGATAGAGCTGTCAACCAATCACTAAAACGATCCTGAAAAGTTGCAATTAAATTAGTCATGAACACTACCTCCAAACAAGTCTGCTACAAAGTCTGTTGCAGGAGTTTTTAAAATGGTCTCGGGATTCGCCACCTGACGAATCTCTCCATCCTGCAAGACAGCAATACGGTCCGCTAACTTCAAGGCTTCATCCGTATCATGGGTCACAAAAATCGTTGTCATCCCAAACTCTTTATGCAATTCTTTCGTCAAAACCTGCAACTGTTTTCTCGAAATCGCATCCAAGGCTGAAAAAGGCTCATCCATGAGGAGAATCTTAGGCTGACCAATCATAGCTCGAACAATACCGACCCGTTGCTGTTCTCCACCAGATAATTCACTCGGAAGTCGATGTCCATACTCAGCTACTGGTAAACCAACCTTTGCCAAAAGCTCTTCTGTTTTCTGAGCAATTTCTTCCTTAGTCCAGCCCTTCATCTCAGGAATCAGGGCAATATTTTCCGCAACCGTTAGATTAGGAAATAGAGCAATAGCCTGTAAAACATAACCAGTAGAAAGACGAAGTTCCCGCTCATCATAGTCTTTGATACGCTTACCATCCATATAAATATTTCCATCAGTCGGTTCCAAAAGACGGTTAATCATCTTGATCATAGTCGTCTTACCGGACCCCGAAGGCCCAACTAAAACCATAAATTCCCCATTTTCAATTCGTAAATTGACATCTCTCAAAACATCTTTTTCTGTGTAGCGCAAGGCTACATTTTTGTATTCAATCATTCTTTGTCCTCATTTTAAAACTTCCCTCGATTGGTCAAGTCTTCTACCTTAGGCATAACTTCTTTATTATCCCAATGCTCCACAATTTTCCCGTCTTTTAGACGGAAGATATCGTACTGGGCATAGGCAAGGCCATCAATCCGAGTCTGACCATAGCTGACCACATAGTTTCCTTGTCCCAAAAGCTGGAAAACAAAGTCGAAAGTGGCCTTTACTTATAAACAGCTAATTTGCTCCATTTTAAACCTCATTTTCCTTCTCTTTCAGATTTGCCAAAATCCTTTCTTGAAAGGCTTCAAACTGCTGAATTTCTTCCTCTGAAAATTCTTTGTAAAAGATTGTATCCAATTTCTGACTGACACGATGTCCCACTTCTTTCTGGGACTGCCCCAAGTCTGTTAAAACTAAATACTTCTTCCGCTTGTCTTCTCCACATGGACTAACAGTGACAAGCTTTTGTTCCTCTAGCTTTTTTATCATAGTCGTCAGCGTATTATTAGCAAGCCCAGTCGCCAAAGCAATATCTGTCGCAGTTGCACAGCCAGTTTCACTATTCCATAAAACCGCTAAAATCTTTCCCTGCTCACTCCGATAAAGAGCTTCAGGGTCTTGGCTCAGTAACTTTTGAAAAATCCGCCCATTCAACAAACGAATATGATGGGCTAGCAAATGACTATCTTTCATAACACCTCCAATTTATTTCTATATCGAAATGAATAACACAATTGTAACACTTGTTGTTCCAACTGTCAACTATTTCGTTTTGGAAATAATTTTCCCCAGTAAAAAAATCTCCTACCCAAGATAGAAGATTTTAAACTTATAAACTTAATCCGTCATGTCCGATACCAACGTTCGATGTTCCAACGGAATACTGCACATAACTAGCAAGAAAATAAAACCTGACTGGATCCAGAAGAGAGCCAGGTCAAAGATTCCATGCACAGCAACCACTGTAAGGAAAGATAGATAAAGGCCGATAATCGGACGTTTCCCTGACTCCTGACTCATATCCATCATCAAGCGAACAGGAGCCACAGAAGACAAAACTAGTAAAATAGTCCCCACAATTCCGTAACTTAGAATCGTATCAATATAAAGACTGTGAGCATGTTCATGATAAGGAGCATTTATTCTAGGATAAGAGTGCATATAGGTCAATGGCCCTTCACCCCAAAAAGGATTTTGCTTAAACAAGGCCATCCCAGCATCCCAGATAGAAATGCGTTCTTCCATAGAAGAGTCTAAAGTCCCCATTCGAACTCCCAAATCACTGGAAAATAGGAAACTCAAACCAATGGCGAAGACTCCAATACTAAGCCAAAAGGCCTTCCAGTTTTTAATGGTCGTAAAGAGATAAATAATCGCTCCAGCGATAATAGCAGGAAAGGCAGTTCGATTTTGAGTAAAGTTCAAACCAAAGAGATTCACAAAGCCTGCAATTACACAGAATACTTTCAACCAATTCAACTTGGTAGTTGTAAACAGATAGAAGGCAATCATGATACAGAAACAACAAATAATTCCATAATAATTAGGATTAAAGAAGGTCACTTCTGCACGATTCTGATGCCAGACCTGCATATTGGGTGAAAGAAAAGCATAGTTGAATTTCTTCACAATTTGGAAATGTTCTAAACTCGCAAAAGCAGCTGACAAGACGCTACCAAACAAGACGAGCTGCAAAATCAACCGAAAGAATTTATGTGATAAAATCGACTGATAGTGCAAAAAGAAAACAGTAAATAGAAACATTCCTACTGAAGCCACAAGACCCATCCAATTTTGTGCAAAAACGGATATAACAGTACTATAGCCAAGAAAAAGAAGTAGCATCGGATGCTCCCCCATTTTCTGAAGAATACTTTTCATGTCTCCTGTAAAAATCAAACTGATAATATATAAACAGAATACAACTACAAAAAGATAAAAGGGTAAAAAGATACTCAGGATAATTCCCAATAAAATCAGCTCTTTACTAGACAACCCTTTCAGCTTTTCAATAAAGCCTATTGATTTCAAAATGAATCCTTTCTCTCCAAACCAGCTGATTCAGATAATAGTAAGCTACCCTTTATTGTACCACTTTTTTAGCAATTTGAAAACAAAGGAAACGTTTCCCTAGGTAAAAAAGGGAGCAAAAATACTAAAACGTAACTTCTCAAAGCAACTTCCACTTGACTTGCCGAAGTGGAAATTAGTCTAAAACGGATTTTTATGGTGGAATTAAGTATGAGACGTTTGAGTTAGAAATGAGGCTCACTATGACAAAACATAAACACCTTACCCTTTCAGACCGTAATGATATCCAACTGGGCTTAGAGCGCGGTGAAACCTTCAAAGCTATTGGACAGTCCATTCTAAAAGACCCAACTAC
>NZ_RJPX01000064.1:0-4566 GCF_003944325.1 Streptococcus mitis
TAACCTTTAACCGCATTCAAACGTCTCACACTAACTTCCACCATAGCGGAACTTAATCTGAAACGCTTTCAGATGAGAGGATTTTGTGCGCTCTTTTTTTCGATTCAGTTTGGTTAAAAAAGCAATAAAATCAAGCATTAGTAAAACCAGTGGAACTTACCCTGACACGGATTTCCACTGGTTTTTACAATTTTTATCAGACTAACTTCCACTTGGATTAGCGGTGGAACTTAGTTTGGGAATTTACCAGAAAAAGCCAGGTAAGAGTCACCCAGCTTGTCTAATTCTATTTACTTAAATCAATTCGACGACCAATTTTACCAATAATAATCGCTCCAATAATTAATGAGGCAAATTCACCAATTCCTGTTGTGAACCAAGTAAGGAAAAATGGTAATTGTGCTACGATATTCAGCTCTGCAGCAATGGTAAACATGGAAATTGAAAAGAGGATTGAGAAAAAGAAATGATCTTTTCGAATTAATCCGTTAAAGAGGTAATCCTTGCTGTATTTTGCAAAAAGCCAAACACCTAGACTGAGAAATACCAAGGTTGATCCACCACCAACAAAGACATCTAGCAGTCCGAAACTAAAGAAATTAGCAATCATACAACCGATGGTAACTCCGATGATGTACTTAGGATTGTAAAAAGCCATAAAATTCATCATTTCTGAAATACGAAACTGATAAGCACCATAGCTTATGGCATTTAGGGGCGGTGTGACAGTCAAAACGACATAGATAGCAGCAACGATTGCAATATCTGCTACGTCACGAATAGTTAATTTTTTCATCTTTTCTCCTTTGGCGGTTTCCCGCGTGTAATATGCTTGGTGAAAGAAGCTAAGCACCAAGGGTTGATTCAATCAACCTTACTAGTATAGCACAATAGCCTGCTTTATGCTATACTAAAAACATGAAAATTTGTATTCAAAAATTTCTTAACAATGAAATCTTAGCCTATCTCTTTTTTGGCCTTGCAACAACTCTAGTTTCGATTCTCTCACGACTAGTCATTTATCAATTAACCCATAAAGAACTCCTTGCTACTGGGCTAGCAAATAGTATCGGTATCCTCTTTGCCTTTATCACAAATGATACAATCGTATTTAAGCAAACAAGGAAGAATCGACTTATCCGTTTAGTGAAATTTTCTCTTGCTCGCCTTTCTACTTTTCTGTTAGATTTGCTCTTTACTTTTCTGTTTGTGACTCAATTCCCTCATATTATAGGGCAATTTGTAAATGAAAATCTTGATAAGATAAATGCAATAGAAACGATAATTGCACAATTATTGATAATTATTCTTAATTACATTTTAAGTAAGGTCTATGTTTTTAACAAATAAAATTTCTAGGCATATATCTTGCAAGCTTTTCTTAATTAATATATAATTAAGAGCAAAAATTTTTGAAAGGGGATTAAGAAAATGTTAAAAGATCTTAAAGCATTTTTGCTTCGTGGTAATGTTGTTGACCTTGCTGTCGGTGTGATCATTGCCTCTGCTTTTGGTGCTATCGTTACTTCATTTGTTAATGATATCATCACTCCACTCCTATTGAACCCAGCCTTGAAAGCTGCTAAAGTACAAAACATCGCTGAGCTTGCATGGAATGGTGTTACATATGGTAAATTCTTGAGTGCTATTATCAACTTCCTTGTTGTAGGTACTGTTCTCTTCTTCGTTATTAAAGCTATGGAAAAAGCTCAAAGCCTTACTAAAAAAGAAGAAGTTGCTGAGGAAGCTCCAGCTGCTCCAACTGAGTTGGAAGTACTTCAAGAAATCAAAGCTCTTCTTGAGAAAAAATAATCGTTTAAAAGGATCTAGCACAAAGCTAAATCCTTTTTCTTTACTCTTTCGGCAACTTACCTGCTTTCTCAAGCATTTTCTTGATAAGATAAGGCATCTTAACATTTTCACGACCTTTTTTCTCAATCAATTTTTTAACAAATTCTGGCATTTGTAAATCTTGAGATTCGGCCAAAATGTTTTTAGTCTCATCTGAAGGAACTAACTCATCAAAGGTTTCTTCTTCTGGGAGAAATTCCTTAAATTCTTTGTCCTCATTAGCTCTGACGGTATTAACCAAGGCATCAATCAAACGAAAATCTGTATTTGGCATTGGTGGACGATGGTAGTTTACCCCAAATTCCTGACACAAGTCATAACATTCTACATCGTTGTCAAACAAGATCTCAATGTGCTCACTGATGAAGCTGATTGGAACAAAAATATAATGGTCTGGATGTTCTGTCTGTTCTCTGAGATACTCCAAAACATCTGGCTTAATCCATGGAATCCCGATATCACTTTCACTCTGCCAAGTGTTAGTATATTGCTCTGAACTCAAGCCTAGTTTTTCAGCGACTAACTTGCTATTTTCGAAAATTTGGTCGATATAGGGGTCACCAAAATCCAAGGCAAAAATAGGCACACTGTGGGCTGAAAAGATGACTTTAAAGCTATCTTGCTTCACTTCATCTTTTAAAATCTTAGCAATTTCATCTGCCCAATAGTTTAAGAGAGCTTCTTCTTGATACCAATCCTTAATAACCAAAAATTGAATTTGTTTGCTTTCTAAAAATTTCTCGTATCCCATGACAGAGTAAAAAGAATAATGAGGCTCCAAAATCAAGCAAATACACTGCTCGATTCCATCTGCTTCCATCTGACCAATCACATCTGGAATAAAAGGTTTGGAAAATTTATTGGCAAAATAGACACTATACTCATTCCCCAGTCTAGCTTCTACTAAGGCAACTTCTTCACGGGTAATTCTTTGCAGAGGCGTACCTCCAATAAGTACATAATTATCATAGAGTGTTTGAATCTCGTGGTCTTGAGGTCTCACTCCTCGACGAATATTTGTGAAAAAATCAGCTACACCTTCAAAGGTAATCTCTTCTGGCGAACCGAAGGTCATCATTAAAATTGCTTTTTTCATAACTACTTCCTTGTGATGTTTTTATCAATTTTATTTTATCATTAATTCATCGATAAGTAAACGCTAACATAGCAGATTGCCCTAACTTCTGTCTTTTGTTTTTCTCTTCTTTCTATGATACAATGGAAAAAATGAATTCAAAAGGAGTTTTTTATGACTTATCCAAATCTCTTGAACCGCTTCCTAACCTATGTTAAGGTCAACACGCGCTCTGATGAACACTCTACTACTACTCCAAGTACACAGAGTCAGGTTGACTTCGCGACCAATGTCCTGATTCCAGAAATGAAACGTGTTGGTCTGCAAAATGTCTACTACCTTCCAAATGGTTTTGCGATTGGGAGCTTGCCAGCCAATGATCCATCTTTAACACGTAAAATTGGCTTCATCTCCCACATGGATACTGCTGATTTTAATGCCGAAGGAGTCAATCCTCAGGTGATTGAAAACTACGATGGTGGTGTGATTGAACTAGGGAATTCTGGTTTTAAATTAGATCCAGCAGACTTCAAGAGTCTTGAAAAATATCCAGGACAAACACTCATCACAACCGACGGAACAACCTTGCTAGGTGCTGATGACAAGTCAGGGATTGCTGAAATTATGACCGCTATTGAATATCTGACTGCCCATCCTGAAATCAAACACTGTGAGATTCGTGTTGGTTTTGGTCCAGATGAGGAAATTGGTGTTGGGGCTAATAAATTTGATGCAGAAGATTTTGATGTTGATTTTGCCTACACTGTTGATGGTGGTCCATTAGGTGAGCTTCAGTACGAAACCTTCTCAGCAGCTGGAGCTGAATTGCATTTCCAAGGACGTAATGTCCACCCTGGTACTGCCAAAGGGCAAATGGTCAACGCCCTACAGCTAGCAATTGATTTTCATAATCAACTTCCAGAGAATGACCGTCCTGAGTTGACAGAAGGTTACCAAGGCTTCTACCATCTAATGGATGTGACAGGTAGTGTTGAGGAGACCCGTGCAAGCTACATTATTCGCGATTTTGAAAAAGATGCTTTTGAAGCGCGTAAAGCAGCTATGCAGTCTATTGTTGATAAGATGAATCAAGAACTTGGTAGTGACCGTGTCACCCTAAACTTGACAGACCAGTACTACAATATGAAAGAAGTCATTGAGAAAGATATGACGCCAATTACCATTGCTAAGGCCGTTATGGAAGATTTAGGGATCAAGCCTATTATTGAACCAATCCGTGGCGGGACAGACGGCTCTAAAATTTCCTTTATGGGAATCCCAACTCCTAATATCTTTGCTGGCGGCGAGAACATGCACGGACGTTTTGAATACGTCAGCCTTCAGACCATGGAACGTGCAGTTGATACCATCATTGGCATCGTAGCCTATAGAGAATCGAGTAGGGGATAATCTCTAGCCCCTCTCACACCACCGTACGTGCCGTTCGGCATACGGCGGTTCAACTAACTTTTAACGCATGTCGTTCAAGGTAATAATCCAAACACGAAACCAGTCCACGTTTCTCAAGGACTGGTTTTGATATAGCACGTTTAAGTACCGACTTCTGAGCTACTAATTGATAGTGGTCACCCCAGCCAGATACCTTATCTGCTATCCATTTAGGAACTCCTAACTTAAGC
>NZ_RJPX01000065.1:0-3788 GCF_003944325.1 Streptococcus mitis
TATTAGAAGAGAAAGGGTTAGGACTGAGGGAACAGTTCTAACGCCAAAACTAAAAAATTTCAATTACACGCTAGCACAGGAAGTGATTTTTTGCGCTTTTTTACTGTTTTTTCAAATAAAAAAGATGACTTACTAAACCTGTAAGCCACCTAATCAGTCGGTTTATTCTGGTGTCTGCCACCGCTTGGCCCTTACGTCCAAGATTGCTATCGGATTTTGTTCTGGTGTCCGCCACCGCTTGGCCCTTATATCCAAGATTACTATCAGATTGACCATAAGCCGACCACTCATCTACACCATTATTCTAACGAATATGAGCTACAAACGCAAGAGAAAAACTTATTTTGGATTTATACACTATAGAAAACATACACTATCTTTAGATTGAACTTTTGTTCAAAATAAGCTATAATGAATTTAAGTAGAAACAGGAGATAGAACAAATGGCTACAATCAGTTTAACACGTGATATAAAACTAACAAACGAAGATGCTCTAAAAATTCTTAATCATAAACCATCTAAAAAGCTACAAGCAGTCTTGAAATCTATTGAATCACAAGACGCTACCGCTCCAACGAAAAATAAACTCATTTCAAAGTATCTGTAAGATGACAATTCAAGTAACACCACTTAAGCAATATCTTGAAAATATTCAAGTGCTAGCTCCTGATAAAACTGAGAAACAAGTTCAGAATCTATTTAAAACTATCATTTTAGAAAATGTTGATTTCAACGGTAATGAAGAGATGTTGACTTATCTATCTGATAAAGCCCCCAATTTTGAAAAACAACATCGTTCTCGTAATTTTATCGTTGAAGAATCTGAAACAAATAACATCATAGGATTCTTTAGTTTATCTCTCAAAGTTGTTGATATTTCTGATTTAGAGAAATCCTTAAAAAAGAAACTCGTCCTAAAAGGGAAAAGTCCCAAAAATATTGATTATCTCCCTGTGTTACTTATCGGTCAATTCGGCAAAAACACAAAGCTAAATAAATTATCAGGACAAGAGTTATTTGAAATTGTAATTCAAAAAATTGAAGAATTTCGAGCAATTGTAGGAACTCAGATGGTATTTTTAGATAGTATCAATCATCCTAAAGTCATTCAATTTTATGAACAGTTCGGATTTGTTGCTTACAGTCAATTGATTAAAGACGATCATCAAGTAACTTATCAGCCTATGGCATTAAATATGTCACTCTATAAAAAATAAGAATCATGTCACCTAAACTGATGACATGATTCTTTTATTTCGTCGTATAGGCAAAACTGATGGCACTATCTGCTTGAGAGATTTTTCTAAAGGTATAGTTAGGGTTGCCACCATAGTTAGTTTCAGACACAAGGAAAGAACCATCATCATATACTTTCTCGACAAAAGCCACATGACCGTAGATGGCTGGTGTGCCATGTGTACCTCCCACAAAAGAAACAATAGCACCTGCTTTTGGTGTGGAACCCGTTTCTCCACCAAGACTTGAAGCTGTCGCAACCCAGTCCTGACCATTTCCCATGGTATTAATGATTGGAATCTTCTCTCCATTGCTTCCTTTTAATTTCAAGCCTAATTGATTCATACGAGCCGCAACACCCCATGTACATTGTCCATAGGCATAGGCCATACCATCTCCACCACCAGGAACAGAATGATCATACAAGTCCCCGCGAACCCCTTCAAGGGATTGCGGATCACTCTTTGCCTGTCCTCCATTTGTTTGGCTGAAGCCTTTTTCAATTTGGTAATACCATTCCGTTGCTCTAGTTTGTCTTTCCAGTAGTTTGTCACCAGAATTTCCCTCCCAATAGGTGAGGAAGAGTTGGGCGAGATTGGCTGCACTGCCCGTATTTTTAAAGAAATCCTTTAACCAACTTTGATAGTAAGGACTATCCCCTTGAAGCATAAAATCAAGTTGGAGGTCTAAATCATACCATTTCTTATTTTTAGCGTGTGCATAATTTAATAAAGCTGTATGCCGTGTTGAACCATCTGCAGTATCCGTCCATTGCCCTAAACCTAGACCTCTATGAAGAATATTAGGATACGCACCTCCATAAATGGATGGACCTCCAATTGCTAACCAGCTTTCATCATCCCATGAGGAATCGGTAGCGCCAACTGGAGGAGATAAATAATCTCCCTCAACTCGTTTAGGATTGATAGAAGACTCTACCGACCAATTTCCTAAAATTGCCGCAATGGCTTGGGGACTTGCCCCTTGAGATTTCAAAAACTCATAAATATGTTTTGCTCGTTCAAACTCATCTCCACCAAACTGACCAATTGCAGGTAAGATAGTGGTCTGAAGTTGAATGACTTTTGGAAAATAAAATTGCGGATTGACATACACCAATTTTTCTTTCTTGTTCTTATACTTTTGATAGGAAACTTTCAAACCTGTATCGTCTGGTGTCTCACCAATAGCATCCCCAGTTAAAACTCTCGTCCCCTCTATCGCACGGCCATTATGAATAGAATACAAGGTTAAACGACTCTCATTCTCTCCTTTTCCGTTAGTGAGAATAACATTGTCGCCATCTAGAGATACAACTCCATCCATTGGTGCGACAATCGTTTGGTGAGCCTTCGCTTCTAGTAGAATGTACTCCTGAAGGGTAGGTTTTCCGTTTAAATCATAGTATCCATAACGATAAGTCATGGTTAGACTATCTTCGTTACTTTGTCCCTCAAATGGATTGTCTAATTCCTGCATGGAAGCATACACACCCTCTTCTTTTAGTTCCTTCATCTCCTCTTGATCGTCTTTCGATAGTTTATACTTAGGAGTTTCATAAAGGTCTTGCATGGATTTCAAATCATCCCCATCGTTTAAATCATGCCACAAAGTAGATAGATAATCCTTGTAAGTTTCTGAACTAAATAAGTGAACTGGTTTGTGTAACTCATAGTCATGGAATTTAAAGTTCATATACCCCATCACATCATCAACTTTTGTGTAATAGGTAATGCCTTTGTCATTTGTACGAGTATGTTCTGCATCTTCCCAAGTTAGGTGGGTATAAGCTTTTGTTAATTCAAATTCATCTTGTTGAATTAAACTAGCAGATGAAAATCCTAAAAAGAAGCTCATCATAAGTAAGAGAAGAAAGACTAATCCTCCAACTATCCAGGTTACAGGATTCCCAGTCGCAAATGTAAATAAGGAAAAAGTCAATGTCATTAAGTTAAGAAATTCAAATACAATTCTGTATTTGGGTTTCTTTTTTATAGTAAAATGAACCAAAAATAGTACACAATGTGGTATAATCTTCTTATGGCATATTCAATAGATTTTCGTAAAAAAGTTCTCGCTTATTGTGAGCGAACAGGTAGTATAACAGAAGCATCACACATTTTCCAAATTTCACGTAATACCATTTATGGCTGGTTAAAGCTAAAAGAGAAAACAGGAGAGCTAAACCATCAAGTAAAAGGAACAAAACCAAGAAAGGTTGATAGAGATAGACTGAAAAACTATCTTACTGACAATCCAGACGCTTATTTGACTGAAATAGCTGCTGAATTTGGCTGTCATCCAACTACTATCCACTATGCTCTCAAAGCTATGGGCTACACTCGAAAAAAAAGAACCACACCTACTATGAACAAGACGCAGAAAAAGTAGCTTTATTTCTTAAAAGTTTTAATAGTTTAAAGCATCTAGCACCTGTTTATATTGATGAAACAGGATTCGATACTTATTTTTATCGAGAATATGGTCGCTCTTTAAAAGGTCAGTTAATAAGAGGTAAAGTATCTGGAAGAAGATATCAGAGGATTTCTTT
>NZ_RJPX01000066.1:0-3565 GCF_003944325.1 Streptococcus mitis
TTGCTTAAGTTAGGAGTTCCTAAATGGATAGCAGATAAGGTATCTGGCTGGGGTGACCACTATCAATTAGTAGCTCAGAAGTCGGTACTTAAACGTGCTATATCAAAACCAGTCCTTGAGAAACGTGGACTGGTTTCGTGTTTGGATTATTACCTTGAACGACATGCGTTAAAAGTTAGTTGAACCGCCGTATGCCGAACGGCACGTACGGTGGTGTGAGAGGGGCTAGAGATTATCCCCTACTCGATAAAATTATTTTATAAATATTCACAAATCTCCTATATTTATGGTAAAATAGAATCATCATTTTATTTTGGAGAGAAATATGAATATATTTAGAACAAAAAATGTTAGTTTGGATAAAACGGAGATGCACAGGCATTTGAAGTTATGGGACTTGATTTTGCTGGGTATCGGAGCCATGGTTGGTACAGGTGTTTTTACAATTACAGGTACTGCAGCTGCAACGCTTGCTGGTCCAGCCCTAGTGATTTCAATCGTCATTTCTGCCTTGTGCGTGGGATTATCAGCCCTCTTTTTTGCAGAATTTGCTTCTCGAGTACCTGCTACAGGTGGTGCTTACAGCTATCTCTATGCTATTTTAGGAGAATTCCCTGCTTGGTTGGCTGGTTGGTTAACCATGATGGAGTTCATGACAGCCATATCAGGCGTAGCTTCGGGTTGGGCAGCTTATTTTAAAGGCTTGCTCTCTCAATACGGAATAGCCCTTCCTCAGGCTTTAAATGGTACCTTTAATCCTCAAGCAGGGACTTTTGTTGATTTATTGCCTATTCTTGTTTTGGTATTGGTGACCTCGCTTGTTTTACTCAATGCTAAAGCAGCCTTACGCTTTAATTCTATTCTAGTTATTTTGAAATTTTCCGCTTTAGCTCTCTTTGTTTTAGTAGGAATTTGGCATATCAAGCTTGATAATTGGAGCAATTTCGCTCCTTATGGTTTTGGACAAATCTATGGTGCTAGTACTGGTATCATGGCTGGTGCGTCCTTAATGTTCTTTGGATTTTTGGGATTTGAATCGATCTCTATGGCTGTAGATGAAGTCAAGACTCCTCAAAAAAATATTCCTAGAGGGATTGTCTTATCGCTTTCTATCGTAACCATTCTTTATGCATTGGTGACTCTTGTTTTGACTGGTGTGGTTCACTATAGTCATCTAAATGTCGATGATGCCGTTGCCTTTGCCCTTCGTAGTGTTGGGATTAGTTGGGCAGCTAACTATGTGTCATTAGTGGCTATCTTGACCTTGATTACAGTTTGTATTTCGATGACCTATGCCCTATCGCGTATGATATACAGTTTAGCGCGTGACGGATTGATGCCTGCCGCCTTTAAGGAATTGACGCAGACAAGTAAGGTACCTAAAAATGCTACTATCTTGACAGGTCTAGCTTCAGCAGTAGCAGCAGGAATGTTCCCACTAGCTAGTATTGCAGCTTTCTTAAATATTTGTACCCTAGCCTACTTGATTATGCTGGCTTATGGGCTGATTCGCTTACGGAAAGAAAAAGGGATGCCAAAAGCTGGAGAATTTAAAACACCATTGGTCCCCCTGTTACCAATTTTATCAATTATCATTTGTTTGTCCTTTATGTTGCAGTATAATATGGAAACTTGGATTGCTTTCCTAGTTGCATTGTTAGTAGGAAGTATGATTTACTTCACTTATGGTTATAAGCATTCTACCATAGAAGAATAATACTCTTCTAAAATCTCTTCAAACCACGTCAGCATCGCCTTGCTGTATATATGTGACTGACTTCGTCAGTCTTATCTACAACCTCAAAACAGTGTTTTGGGCAACCTGCGGCTAGCTTCCTAATTTGCTCTTTGATTTTCAGTGAGTATAAAGTGAGAATCTGTTGAGTTATTCAAACTCAGCAGATTTTTATATGTGAAAGAAATTTCAAATTTTNTCTAAAAATAGCTTGACAGATTAAATTTTTAGGAGTAGAATGTTTACCAGTTAATTAAACAGTTAAGGGGTTATCCATGAAGAAAAAAAGTTTATTTTTAGTATTGTTAAGTGTCTTTCTTTTGTGTTTAGGTGCTTGTGGTCAAAAGGAAAGCCAAACAGGAAAAGGGATGAAGATTGTCACAAGTTTCTACCCTATCTACGCTATGGTCAAGGAAGTTTCTGGAGATTTGAATGATGTTCGGATGATTCAGTCAAGTAGTGGGATTCACTCCTTTGAGCCTTCAGCAAATGACATCGCGGCCATCTATGATGCAGACGTCTTTGTTTATCATTCTCATACGCTCGAATCTTGGGCAGGAAGTCTGGATCCCAATCTTAAAAAATCCAAAGTTAAGGTTTTAGAGGCTTCTGAAGGAATGACATTAGACCGCGTTCCAGGGCTAGAAGATGTGGAAGCAGGTAATGGAGTTGATGAAAAAACGCTCTATGACCCTCATACTTGGCTAGATCCTGAAAAAGCTGGTGAAGAAGCTCAGATTATCGCTGATAAACTTTCAGAGGTGGATAGTGAGCATAAAGAAACTTATCAGAAAAATGCTCAAGCCTTTATCAAAAAAGCTCAGGAATTGACTAAGAAATTCCAGCCTAAATTTGAAAAAGCGAGTCAGAAGACTTTTGTAACACAACATACAGCCTTTTCTTATCTAGCTAAGCGATTTGGACTCAATCAACTTGGTATTGCAGGTATCTCTCCAGAACAAGAACCAAGTCCACGACAACTTACAGAAATTCAGGAATTTGTTAAAACCTATAAGGTTAAGACGATTTTTACAGAAAGTAACGCTTCTTCAAAAGTAGCTGAAACTCTTGTCAAATCAACAGGTGTGGGTCTTAAAACTCTAAATCCTTTGGAGGCAGACCCACAAAATGACAAGACTTATTTAGAAAATCTTGAAGAAAATATGAGTATTCTAGCAGAAGAATTAAAGTGAGAAAAGAATGAAAATCAATAAAAAATATGTAGCAGGTTCAGTTGCAGTCCTTGCCCTAAGTATTTGTTCCTACGAACTTGGTCGTTACCAAGCTGGTCAAGTTAAGAAAGATTCTAATCGAGTTGCTTATATAGATGGTAATCAGGCTGGCCAAAAGGCAGAAAATTTGACACCAGATGAAGTTAGTAAGAGAGAGGGAATCAACGCCGAACAAATCGTCATCAAGATTACGGACCAAGGTTATGTGACCTCTCATGGAGACCATTATCATTACTATAATGGCAAGGTTCCTTATGACGCTATCATCAGTGAAGAACTGCTGATGAAAGATCCGAATTATCAGTTGAAGGATGCAGACATTGTTAATGAAATCAAGGGTGGCTATGTCATTAAGGTAGACGGAAAATACTATGTTTACCTTAAAGATGCGGCTCATGCGGACAATATTCGGACAAAAGAAGAGATTAAACGTCAGAAGCAGGAACATAGTCATAATCATAATGAAAGCACAGATAATGCTGTTGCTGCTGCAAGAGCTCAAGGTCGCTATACAACGGATGATGGATATATCTTTAATGCATCTGATATCATTGAGGACACAGGGGATGCCTATATTGTTCCTCATGGCAATCACTTC
>NZ_RJPX01000067.1:0-3390 GCF_003944325.1 Streptococcus mitis
CTATGTTTACCTTAAAGATGCGGCTCATGCGGACAATATTCGGACAAAAGAAGAGATTAAACGTCAGAAGCAGGAACATAGTCATAATCATAATGAAAGCACAGATAATGCTGTTGCTGCTGCAAGAGCTCAAGGTCGCTATACAACGGATGATGGATATATCTTTAATGCATCTGATATCATTGAGGACACAGGGGATGCCTATATTGTTCCTCATGGCAATCACTTCCACTATATTCCTAAGAGTGACTTGTCTGCCAGTGAATTAGCTGCTGCTCAAGCCTTCTTATCTGGAAAAGGTGGTCAATTAAGTACAGTTGAATATCGTTCGAGCAGAGCTGAAACAAAATCTAGTGTGAGAACGAGTCAAGCTGAGACTCCTCAAAATCCTGCAACAGCTCCTGAGAGTCAAAATGAGGACTTGGATAGTCTCCTTCAAGAATTGTACGCTTTGCCACTTAGTCAACGTCATGTGGAGTCTGATGGATTAGTGTTTGACCCAGCACAGATTACAAAACGTACTGCAAATGGTGTGGCAGTGCCTCACGGGGATCATTTCCATTTCATTCCTTATTCGCAAATGTCTGCCTTGGAAGAAAAATTGGCTCGAAATCTGCCAATTGGAGGCCAGCCAGTTCAAAGTCATTCTGACAATTCGAAACCAAGCAGTCCTGCGAAACCAAATTCAACGATTAAACCAAACTTTAATCTCAATACGCCGGCACCGAATAGAGCAACTGGAGGCGCTTATACAACGGATGATGGGTATGTCTTTAGTCCGACAGATGTGATTGAAGATACAGGTGACGCTTTTGTTGTACCGCACGGCAATCATTTCCACTATATACCTAAGAGTGATTTGTCAGCAGGAGAATTGGCTGCCGCCCAAGCCTATTGGAATGGGAAGCAGGGCTCACATTCTGCTACAAGTTCAAGTAAACCAAGTAGTAACAATCCAAATCCAGTCCAACCAAGTTTGACAGAGACTCCTAATCTGACTGTCACGCCAACTTATCATCAAGACCAAGGGGAAGACATTCCGACACTCTTACGTGAATTGTATGCCAAACCTTTGTCAGAACGTCATGTGGAATCGGATGGCCTAGTATTTGATCCAGCACAAATTATCAAACGTACAGCTAATGGTGTCGCAGTGCCCCACGGAGATCATTATCACTTTATCCCTTATGCACAAATGTCACCGCTGGAAGAAAAATTGGCTCGTATGGTAGCTGTCAAAGGACAAAATGGCAGTGTCTTGCCAAGTGTTACTCCTCTGAAGCCAGCCCCTACTACCAAACCTCTTGCACCAGTGGAAAATAAACCGACTGAACTTGATGTCAACCAGGTTGTTAGAAAAGTTGGCGACGGTTATATTGTCGAGGATAAGGGAGTCAGTCGTTATGTTCTAGCTAAAGACTTGGCTAAGGATAAGATTGACGCTATTGAAAATCTCTTGTCTAAGAAAACTCAAGAAACACACGCTCTAGTTGCGAAGAAAGAAAATGTACCACCTCGTGATCAAGAATTTTATGATAAAGCATATAATTTATTGGCCGAGGCTCATAAAGCCTTGTCTGAAAATAAGGGTCGTACTTCTGATTTCCAAGCTTTAGACAAATTAGCAGAACGCTTGAATGATGAATCTTCTAATAAAGGAAAATTGGTAGATGATTTATTGGCATTCCTAGCACCAATTACCCATCCAGAACGACTTGGCAAACCAAATTCTCAAATTGAATATACCGAAAACGAAGTCCGTATTGCTCAATTAGCTGATAAGTATACAACGTCAGATGGTTACATTTTTGACGAACATGATATTATCAGTGATGAAGGAGATGCCTATGTAACGCCTCATATGGGCCATAGTCACTGGATTGGAAAAGACAGCCTTTCTGATAAGGAAAAAGCTGCTGCTCAAGCCTATACTAAAGAAAAAGGTATTTTACCTCCATCTCCAGACGCAGATGCTCAAGCAAATCCAACTGGAGATAGTGCAGCGGCCATTTACAATCGTGTGAAAGGGGAAAAACGGATTCCTCTCGTACGACTTCCATACATGGTCGAGCATACAGTTGAAGTTAAAAATGGGAATTTGATCATTCCTCATAAGGATCATTACCATAATATTAAATTTGCTTGGTTTGACGACCACTCATACAAGGCTCCAAATGGTTATACTCTGGAAGACTTATTTGCTACGATTAAGTACTATGTTGAACATCCTGACGAACGTCCACATTCTAATGATGGATGGGGCAATGCCAGCGAGCATGTCTTAGGTAAGAAAGACCACAGTGAAGATCCAAATAAGAACTTCAAAGCGGATGAAGAGCCAGTAGAGGAAACACCTGCTGAGCCAGAAGTCCCTCAAGTAGAGACTGAAAAAGTAGAAGCTAAACTCAAAGAAGCAGAAGCTTTACTTGCTAAAGTGACTGATGCGAGTTTGAAAGCCAATGCAACAGAAACCCTAGCTGGTTTACGAAATAATTTGAGCCTCCAAACCATGGATAATAATGGTATCATGGCAGAAGCAGAAAAATTACTTGCGTTGTTAAAAAGAAAATAATCCTCCATCTGTAAGTAAGGAAAAAATAAACTAATGAAAAATGAAAGTCTCGATAAAGAGGCTTTTATTTTTATTATGTGGATATGTAAAATTCTTGACAATCGATATTAAAAAGAGTAAACTATTAACTAGTTAATTAACCGGTTTATTATTTTATGATGAATCAAATAGAGTTAAGAAAAGAGGAAAGAATGAAAATCAATAAAAAATATCTAGCTGGGTCAGCAACTGCACTTGTTTTAAGTGTCTGTGCTTATGAATTAGGTTTGCATCAAGCTCAAACTGTAAAAGAAAATAACCGTGTTTCATACATCGATGGCAACCAACCAAGCCAAAAGGCAGAAAATTTGACACCTGATGAAGTCAGTAAAAAAGAAGGTATAAATGCCGAGCAAATCGTCATCAAGATCACTGATCAAGGTTATGTGACCTCTCATGGAGACCATTATCACTACTATAATGGAAAGGTTCCTTATGATGCTATCATCAGTGAAGAGCTCCTCATGAAAGATCCAAATTATCAGTTGAAGAATTCAGATATTGTCAATGAAATCAAGGGTGGCTATGTGATTAAGGTAGACGGAAAATACTATGTTTACCTTAAAGATGCGGCTCATGCGGACAATATTCGGACAAAAGAAGAGATTAAACGTCAGAAGCAGGAACATAGTCATAATCATAATGAAAGCACAGATAATGCTGTTGCTGCTGCAAGAGCTCAAGGTCGCTATACAACGGATGATGGATATATCTTTAATGCATCTGATATCATTGAGGACACAGGGGATGCCTATATTGTTCCTCATGGCAATCACTTC
>NZ_RJPX01000068.1:0-3235 GCF_003944325.1 Streptococcus mitis
TGTGTTATGATTGCCTAGGTTTTCTACGATAGTAGAAGTCCGTTTATTTCCAACCTTGATATCTTTAATAATAGCGTAGTTGATAGTGTTTTTTGACTTTGATTGTTTAACTCTCATCTTTTCATACCTCACTCCATTATAACAAAGTACGAGAAAGTACGCAAATAAAAAGTGGTAAAATTTGACAAGAAAATGCTCTTATATCAACCTTTATGAGGATTTTTTTACTTCATAACTGTCAAAGTCCCGAATTAGACAAGCTGGGTGACTCTTACCTGGCTTTTTCTTATGGAAAATGTCTAAGGAAACTTGACAAGTTTTTCTAACTATAGTATACTTTTTAAGTAAGCTGATTTAGCTCAGTTGGCAGAGCGCATCCATGGTAAGGATGAGGTCGCCGGTTCAATCCCGGCAATTAGCATTAAATAGACAGAAAAAACCTTTATTTACAAGGTTTTTTGTTATGTTTGCCTCAAATTTTTCAAAGATATAGTAGATTGAAATAAGATGTGAACAAATTGATTGGGGAAATCAAATTAATTTCTAGAAATGTCTTAGCAATTGTGGTGCACTATTCCAACTTCAATTTATTATATTTCTTATGCACCTGTGTAAATAAAACTAAAGAGTTTCGTCTGTTGACAAAAGTCATTCTCTTTAGTAGAATGGTAGATGCGATGAGTCGATAGGTAGTCTTCGGGCTACTATTGAGCATAAGGAGGTCATAACGCAGGAGCGGACCTTGATGAGTTGTGTGAACCTGCTCATCACATGAAGATGCCTCTTAGTCCCTGGTCTAGCGACTGGGGATTTTTATTTTCCAAAAAATGATGAAAAAGCTTTGCAATTCATGGAAAAAGTAGTATAATACATCTATTATAGAAATTTTTAGAAAATTCCGAAAGAGGTTATTTATGGGATATACAGTTGCTGTAGTCGGCGCGACAGGTGCTGTCGGTGCTCAGATGATAAAAATGTTGGAAGAATCAACACTTCCAATCGAAAAAATCCGCTTACTTGCTTCTGCACGTTCAGCAGGCAAGACTTTGAAATTTAAAGACCAAGATATTACGATTGAAGAAACGACTGAGACAGCTTTTGAAGGAGTTGATATCGCTCTCTTTTCAGCAGGCGGTTCTACATCAGCTAAATATGCACCATACGCAGTGAAAGCTGGAGCGGTAGTAGTTGATAATACATCTTACTTCCGTCAAAATCCAGACGTTCCTTTGGTTGTTCCAGAGGTCAATGCTCACGCACTTGATGCCCACAACGGGATTATTGCTTGCCCTAACTGTTCAACAATCCAAATGATGGTGGCGCTTGAGCCAGTTCGCCAAAAATGGGGATTGGACCGTATCATTGTTTCAACTTACCAAGCAGTTTCAGGTGCTGGTATGGGAGCAATTCTTGAGACACAACGTGAACTTCGTGAAGTTTTGAATGATGGTGTGAATCCACGTGATTTACATGCAGAAATCTTGCCTTCAGGTGGTGACAAGAAACATTATCCTATCGCTTTTAATGCTCTTCCACAAATTGATGTCTTCACTGACAATGATTACACTTACGAAGAGATGAAGATGACTAAGGAAACTAAGAAAATCATGGAAGATGACAGCATTGCAGTATCTGCAACATGTGTGCGTATTCCAGTCTTGTCAGCTCACTCTGAGTCTGTTTACATCGAAACAAAAGAAGTGGCTCCAATTGAAGAAGTGAAAGCAGCTATCGCAGCTTTCCCAGGTGCGATTCTGGAGGATGATGTCGCTCATCAAATCTATCCTCAAGCCATCAATGCAGTGGGTTCACGTGATACCTTTGTTGGTCGTATCCGTAAAGACTTGGATGCAGAAAAAGGAATTCACATGTGGGTTGTTTCAGATAACCTTCTCAAAGGTGCTGCTTGGAATTCAGTTCAAATTGCAGAAACTCTTCATGAACGTGGATTGGTTCGTCCAACAGCTGAATTGAAATTTGAATTAAAATAGTCATATCGTTTAGGAGTTCAGATGAACTCCTTCTTTGAAATAGAGAGGTGTTTCTCATGTCTTATCAAGATTTAAAAGAGTGTAAAATCATCACGGCCTTCATTACCCCTTTCCACGAGGATGGTTCTATCAACTTTGATGCTATTCCAGCCTTGATTGAGCATTTGTTGGCCCATCATACGGATGGAATTCTTCTTGCAGGAACGACGGCTGAGAGTCCAACTTTGACTCACGATGAAGAGTTGGAACTCTTTGCGGCAGTACAAAAGATTGTCAATGGACGCGTTCCTTTGATTGCGGGTGTAGGTACCAATGATACGCGTGACTCTATCGAGTTTGTCAAAGAAGTAGCAGAATTTGGCGGTTTTGCTGCTGGTCTTGCTATCGTGCCTTACTACAACAAACCTTCTCAGGAAGGAATGTATCAGCACTTTAAGGCCATTGCAGATGCTTCTGACCTACCAATTATCATCTATAACATTCCAGGTCGTGTGGTTGTCGAATTAACTCCAGAAACCATGCTTCGTTTGGCTGACCATCCAAATATCATTGGTGTCAAAGAATGTACTAGCTTGGCTAATATGGCTTATTTGATTGAACACAAGCCAGAAGAGTTCTTGATTTATACAGGTGAGGATGGAGATGCTTTCCATGCCATGAACCTTGGTGCTGACGGGGTTATTTCTGTTGCTTCTCATACAAATGGGGATGAAATGCACGAGATGTTTACTGCCATTGCCGAGAGTAATATGAAGAAGGCCGCAGCTATTCAGCGTAAGTTTATTCCTAAGGTTAATGCCCTCTTCTCATATCCAAGTCCTGCTCCTGTCAAGGCCGTTCTCAACTATATGGGATTTGAAGCTGGACCAACTCGTCTACCTTTAGTTCCAGCACCAGAAGAAGATGCCAAACGCATTATCAAGGTTGTTGTAGATGGCGACTACGAAGCAACTAAGGCAACTGTAACAGGTGTTTTAAGACCAGATTACTAATAAAGAATCGAGTAGGGGATAATCTCTAGCCCCTCTCACACCACCGTACGTGCCGTTCGGCATACGGCGGTTCAACTAACTTTTAACGCATGTCGTTCAAGGTAATAATCCAAACACGAAACCAGTCCACGTTTCTCAAGGACTGGTTTTGATATAGCACGTTTAAGTACCGACTTCTGAGCTACTAATTGATAGTGGTCACCCCAGCCAGATACCTTATCTGCTATCCATTTAGGAACTCCTAACTTAAGC
>NZ_RJPX01000069.1:0-2598 GCF_003944325.1 Streptococcus mitis
CCCTCAGTCCTAACCCTTTCTCTTCTAATAAGTATGCTTGGTGGAGAGTAGTTTGTAAATGATTCTGAGAGTATTATGAGCATAAGCAATGACGTCTTTCATCTTGCTTACTCTTTGGGAAATTCGATTGTAAAAAGAAGAAAAAGCTGGATCCTTGGAATGTGCTGCAATTAATCCCGACATGGTCAAAGCCTGTTTTATTTAGCGATTTCCTTGCGTGATGTGTGAGGATTTTTTAATGCCAGCACTTTCATAAGACCCTGGGCATAGTCCAGACCATGATGCTAAGTGTGCATCGGATGGAAAAGCTGTAAGTTGGTCCAATCTCAGCTAGAATAGTGGCAGCACAGTTTTCGTTCACACCAGGAATGGTTTGAAGTATCCTATTTTCCTCAGGGGAACTCCTTTTCGATGTAGTGTTGAATTTCATCGGTCAATTTTTCAATGAGTTCCTGATACATCTGATATTCCTCTAAGCTCTGGTCTAAGAGAAAGCGGTCTTCTAGTGACAACTTTCCTTCCATCGCTTCAACAAGTTCTTCTGGACTTGCTTTCACTCGCTTTTGGATACAAGGGATAACAGATTCTACATTAATGGTTTCTCCGTTAATAAATAATTTTAAAAGTGATCGCCCTGTCTTAGAAAAAATATCAGAAAGATAACTTGTTAGCTTGATATTGGCCCGTTGTAAGAGATTGTGAATTTCATTTTTGACTTGAGTTTGACGCTGCTTGTAAGAACGCATGCGACGTGTCAGTAAACGAAGCTGTACTACTTCAGGGGAAGGGATATAGGAAAGTTCAATTAGTCCGCAACGGCCGAGTTGAGCAATCCATTCGGCATCTTTCATGTCTGTTTTTCGACCAGGCACATTCTTGATATGTTGAGGATTGGCAAGTACCAAGACGAGATTAGAATCTGAAAAGATATTAAAGAGAGGGAGCCAATATTGCCCAGTACTTTCAAAAAAGACATGTGTGACATGGTTTTCCACCAACCAATCTAAGGCATTGTGAAGAGCTACAGTAGTTGTCCCAAATTTCTTCTGAATTTTCTTTGGCTTATTGGTATCTAGTGGACCATCTAGAATACAACAAACAATGGATTTTTGGTGGACATCAATACCACAACACGTTTCAATCATGACTTCCATTATAAAAACCTCCTGTTAACTATTTGAACAATAGAACAAGAGGCTACTAGTAATTTTATTTTCATGCTCAAGGCATATTCGAGTTATCTCATGACTCTTGTTCATCCAGTTTTTTTAACAGGCTAGGAAAAGCCCTATTAAACACCACGGATTGGTATTGTTCATCTTCATTATAGGCTAAACATCTTTTTCTGTGAAGAAACGGGTTCCACACCAAAAGCAGGTGCTATTGTTTCTTTTGTGGGAGGTACACATGGTACACCAGCAGACTATGGTCATTTGGCTTTTGTAGAGAAGGTCTATGATGATGGTTCTTTCCTTGTGTCTGAAACTAACTATGGTGGCAACCCTAACTATACATTTAGAAAAATATCGCAAGCAGATAATGCCATCAGTTTTGCTTATACGGTGAAATAAAATATTAAGATTTAACCGAAGATTTAGACTCTATAAAGATTTAAAATTCTATTTGTTATCTTCTTGAAATAGGGCAAAGAATTTTAAATCTTTTTTATTTTCATTTTTACTCTCTAAATTCTGAAAAAAATCCGAAAATTTAAATGTAAACTGTAGTTGTTTAGAAAATGTAAAGTTTTTAAACAAAATTTTTCATACTCAAGTAATAGAGTTCTGATATTGTTTGAGTATGGTAGAAAGAAAATTTGGTTATGAAATATAATAAACCTATATTTGAAAAAGTAGCAAACTTTAAAAAAGATACTAATGGTCTTTGGTTTGGTAAGTTTACTGATATTTTTGGTGGTCGTGCAGTATTTCAAATTGTTATTAATTATTAACAATGGTTTGTGATAAGTAATTCTATCATATTGCTTTTTAGATAAAGTGTTTCGAAATTATCAGAACCCTAGAATTTTGAAGCACTTTATTTTTAATAATTATATTATATTTTGATAGATATTATCTCACAATAAAATAAAGGTTCAGATATTATGATTAGAAAGTTTGAATTAAAGACTAGAATTATATTTTTAACTAGAGAGAATTATATTCAGTTAAGTTACGGAAATAATATGATTTATGGTTTAGAAATTTACAAGGAGGAATTAAATGATTTACTAAAAATTGTTGACAATCTAAATTTTATAGAAAAAGCTTTCGAGTCAATTCATAAAGGTATTTTTATTGTAAAAAAGAATGATAAAATATTTGCTTATAATACTTTTTTAGGTACTGAATTATGTTGGTTTCATGATGGTGAAAATATTGTCATAAGTGATTCAGAAATTGAAATTGCTAGGGAGTATTCACTAGAGTTTGATAATAATCAGTTAGCAAAATATTTAATTCTAGGATTACCCATACACCTGTTACAATCTTACTCTATGTGGAAAAAAATATATAAAACAGATATTTTTAAGTATATCATTTTAGATAGTAGAAACTCCATTTCTATACAATCGTATAGTTCTACATTAAAAATTGG
>NZ_RJPX01000070.1:0-2526 GCF_003944325.1 Streptococcus mitis
TTCTAGGTATTTCTAAAATACCTGCAGAAGACGTCTGCCAGTCGTCTAAATTACTCCAACATAAATTCTAAAAACTAACCTTTAACCGCATTCAAACGTCTCACACTAACTTCCACCATAGCGGAACTTAATCTGAAACGCTTTCAGATGAGAGGATTTTGTGCGCTCTTTTTTTCGATTCAGTTTGGTTAAAAAAGCAATAAAATCAAGCATTAGTAAAACCAGTGGAACTTACCCTGACACGGATTTNCACTGGTTTTTACAATTTTTATCAGACTAACTTCCACTTGGATTAGCGGTGGAACTTAGTTTGGGAATTTACCAATTTTTTGGAAAAATCTATTTAGATCAGTTTCCGCTTTATCTTCAATTAAAAAATATCAAATAAAGATCCAGTCACCAATTTAGTAAGAAAGTATAAAAAAGAACACCCCTAAAGGTGCTCTGTATAAGTATAGTAATTCTTTCGAATTAACGTTTACTAAATTGTGATGCTTTACGAGCTTTCTTAAGACCTGGTTTGATAGAGAAGTATTTCAGCATAGCTCAGAATCATAGTATAACAACTTTAAACACACTTTCCGTATTTAAATAATTTGAAAAAATTTCACTCAAACTGTTTTAAGAGGAGACACTTTTCCAATTTTATGATGAGCAAAAATATTATCTTTATTTTTTACTACCTATAAAATCAGATTTCCAACTTTCTAATATTGTTTGATCAAAATTATTGATTTGGTATTTAAGATGAATTGAATTAAGACTATATAAANGAACTAATACAAATCTAGCTGTTTGAATCTTTTGTTTAATGGTCAGCAATACTTCTCTATCTCTTTCAGTTATTCCATAAATTTTATCTGAATAATGGCTTTCCCCATTCAAAAGCAATCTATACATATGAGATTTTAGAAGTTCTCTCTCTTCTTTATCATCAATAGATTCACTTAATAATACTTCATTCGAACTTATCTCTGATATCCCTTTTTGATAATTAAATGTAGAAAAAGCTTCCAACACTCGTCTCATAACGTTACCAATATACGGAGAAAAATCTTTTGCAAAATCACATTTCTCATCCTCAATACAAGCAAATTCATATATTTTTGTAAGTTGCGTAGAATAGAAGTTTTCCTCTTTATCAGCTGTCTCTATACCAGTCATAGAATTCAATTGTTTTAATTTAATTTGATTATCTTTAAAAACTCTCTTCCCATCAGTATCTAAAATATCTTCAAATATTTTATAACAATTATAATAGACATCACTATCATGAGTTAGTATCAGTATCTTGCTATTCTTATTACCAATACCAATTTTCTCAATTTCTCCTCGAAGGAGGCTATATATTCCTAATTTAATCTCATGATCAAAACTAGATACCGGATCATCAAGAACTAATAAAAGTGGGAAATTATACTGATTATCAACATTTTGATTTTGATTGACTATAGAAAAAAAGTAACATAAACCAATCGCATTTCTTTCTCCAGTAGATAAGCTACTTAAATTTGTCCTTTTCCCTCTAGATAAAACATAATAAAATCCGTCTTCCTGTTCTAATTTTAATCGCTCAGAATCATAAAATACTCTACCTAATTGCTTATTAATATTGTCAAGAGCTAAAGTAGTATTTTTTACCGACTGCTCATCTTTTAAAATTTTCTCATTTAACTCTTTTATTGAATTCTCAGTTTTATTTGCTTCTTTTTTATTATTAATTACTTCTTGATAAAAAATCTCTGTTTCTTTATAAGCTAATTTATTATTAAGTTTATTTGCTTCTATAAGATTAGCAGAAATTTGCTTGAATCTTATATTATATTCATCACAAGCTCTATTGTATTCAGACAAAGCTACATCATAAGCATTTTTAGATTTGANGAGTAATTCACTATTAAAGTTATAATCCATATAAACATTACTCTTCTTGGTATTTAGTTTATTAATCATTAAATTAAGGTTTGATTTTAAATCCTCTATTGATTTATTCAAACTTATCCTTACATCTTCTTCTATTCTTTTATCTAGATCTGCAGAATCTAATTCTACAATTTTTAGCTCAAATATTTTAACAACTTGATCTATATACCTAATATGTTTAGATATCTCATCATTTAGCAATTGTTTCTTCAAAACTGATTTTAATTGAGCTAAAGTATCTCGTTTATAATCCTCATTGATTTCCTGAAAACATGTTGGACAATTATTTGAATTTCCTTTTAATATGCTTTCTGTTTTTTCTATACTACTCTCAACATTATTTCCTAGTATTTCAATAATCTGATTTTCTCTCTCTGTTAGTTCTATCATATTAACTGGCTCAGAAACTATTTTTAATTTTTCTTTTATTTCACTAACGGAAATTTCTACCTCTGAGTATCTGTTAATCTTTTTTTCATTCCTAGCAGAGTCTATTTCTTTTATCAGATTATTAAGATCTTCTTCTAATTTTAGCACTGATTTTGAAGAAACAGAACTAGAAATTTTATTTATTAAACTATCATTGAAGTAAGGATTTTTATT
>NZ_RJPX01000071.1:0-2287 GCF_003944325.1 Streptococcus mitis
GTAATAAGCTTCTTCATTAAAATTAAAATGAACATTAGCAAAGTTATTTGTAATGACTTTCTCTATACCTTTTACTAATTCGTTACTCGTATGCTCTACCTGGATTACTTCGAAATATTCTGCCATAACTTCGGAACCCTGAGTTTTTGTTGAAATGCTCGGAATACCTAAAACAGCTGCTTCTGCTAAAACATAACTAAAAGACTCTGATACTGAACTTTGAATTAACCCCACACTATTCTTTATATATTTATATGGATTAGATTGAAAACCTAATAATTTTATATATTGACTCTCTCCTAGATTATTAATTTGATTCTTTAAATGATCATATAAACTACCATCTCCCAAAATAATTAAATGATATTGTGAATACTTTTTTCTAAATAAATGAAAAGCATTTATTAATAATTCAAAATTTTTAACAAGTTCCAATCTCCCTATCGCACAAAAATAAGGAATATTTTCTAATTCTATTTCCTCTTTACTTAAATTTTTTATTTCATCAATGTTAAGCAAGTTAGGTATTACTTCTAAACTTGTCTTTGGAAAAATCTCCTCAAAGGATTCTTTTTGTGGAGTAGAAACAGCTAAGATTGAATTAAACTTTTGATAACAAGTCAATTCCTCTTTAAAATTTTTAAACGATCGTTTTGAATACCAATTTTTTGAGAAATCGCAATGGATATAAGCCAGTTTTAAGCTATCTTTATTCGATGATCCCGCTATGATTTTTGTTGGTTTTCCTTCTATATATGCAAATTCATAATCAAATTTTTCATTTTTAAAAATACTTCTCTGTATAATCCATCTATTCACAAATGACGGTGGCAATAACTTAACAAGCTTATTCAATAATTTTTCAATAATAACTGGTGTATTCTTTCTAATAAAATAATCAATCCTTAGATGACTTAATTTTGAGCCATAAAAATTATTTTTTTCCGTATATACTAGAATGCTAATTTCAAACATACTTTCAAATTCTTGAACAAAGTTAACAAGTGATTTTTCAGCGCCTCCACCTGTTAGACTAGTTATACAAATTAACATTTTAGGTTTCAAAATTATTCCCTCCAGTCATTTCCTCAATTAAATCAATCCACTGTTGAATTATTTTATCTTTATCAAATTTATCCATATTATCCTTGGCATGTTTAGCGAAGAAACTTCGCAAGTTCGAATCTTTCATCAATTCAAGTAGTTTCTCACTCATCTTATCGGTATCATAACAATCTATTAGATAACCATTGACCCCATCTTCAACAATCTCATTAGGTCCCGTTGGACACCTAAAGCTAACAATAGGAAGATTGTATTGTTGAGCTTCTAGCAATACCAAGGGTAATCCTTCGTAACGAGAAGTCATGACATAAATTCCCTTATCTCCATAAATCACATCCTGATTTTTTTCAAGTCCTTTTATGACTAACTTATCTTGCAAATCATTTTTGATGATTAAATCCCTGATTTTATCTACCTCATCTTGATTACCAGAACCATAAATTTCCCAAGTCCAGTCAGTCTTTTCTTTCAGTACTTTCTTAGCAACTTGAACAAGATAATCATAGCCCTTTTGATAATCGAAACGACCTACTGTTATAATCTTAGTTGACTCATTGTTATAAGTTATATTGGAAAGAACATTTTCTTTCCAATTATAAATATAAGCAATCTTGTTCTCAGAAATGCCGTATTTTCGTATAAAATTTTTACGATCTTCTTGTGTAAGAGTAATAATCTTGTCTGCTAACTTTGTTCCAACATATCTTTGGATTTTCCGAGAAAATTCACTATTATCTGCAATTGAATTGGTATGATCACACAAAACTACTTTAGTTTGAGCTCCTATTCCTGCCAAAGATAAAAATATATTAGCAGTTATCCCTATTCCAAAAGCAACCTCTATTTCATTATCTATGAAATATTTTTTTAACAATTTTGAGATTTTTAAAATATTCTTAGATAAGCGTACTCTATGATCAAAAAAATTAGAGTATTTTACTTGAGAATTGATTTTAAAGAACAGATCCGATTGCTTAGTTGTAATTCCAATCAAATGAACTTCATGCTTTTTTGTAAGCTCATTTGCTAACGATACAGCAACCCGCTCACTTCCACCAGAATCATCCAAAATCCATCTCACTAAAGCTATTTTTTTCATTTTTTACCATCATTTCAATTTACTTTTAATTAACGCCGAATAATTATCTTCAGGATCACATTTTATTTTTGTATTTAATTTATATGTCGTTTTAAAAATTTTCGTATTTTCTGAAATATGTTC
>NZ_RJPX01000072.1:0-2278 GCF_003944325.1 Streptococcus mitis
GCTCTATTATCATCTTCTTGGCGAATTCTGTAGATAAAGCTACCTACCTCATCATTTTCAAATTCTCTTCCTTTTGTTTTAAAATATTTATCAACTTGCTTATTTTCATTCTTAAATTTATAAGATTTTTCTAAATATGAAATAGCATTATTATAATCTCTCTCATCGTTGAGTTCAAATCTAACTTCTAATTCATTCATTAATTTTACCTCTCAATTCTTTAAAGGCTGAAGTCTCTTTACATTCACTCAGTCTATAGTAAGTTTCTGGTGATGTTTTATAGACACAAAGCCTGATATTTTCTTGCACTCATTTTAGCACTTCAATATAATACTGTCAAGATTTTTGATGATATTTTTTATTTATTTTTATTAAATACATATTTGTATCTTTTTTGGATTAAAAAAACGATGCTTAAGTGAACATCGTCTTTACTATTCTGTTAGATCTGCAATGTAATGCTCAATTTTTAGAGCCATTGACATATTGCCCTCAAGCTTATATAGGAAATAAGCCGTTTCAAAGTACTCTTTTACTGCAACTTTAGAAGAAAAATTCTTACTGACATTTCCCATCAATAAATATAAATCAGCCAAAAGATACGTTGTTCTATACGTCTTACATTGCTTTATCGTATCTGTGATTTTTGTAATAGCTTCTTCAGTATTATTCTGCAACCATAGGTAGCGACAAACATTATAATTAAATTTAATAGAAAGGTTTAATTCTTCAATTGTGTTTAACTTGAGTTGATTTACTTGATACTCTAACTTTTCTCGAATTTCATTAAAACTTTCTAAATCTTCAATATCATAATAAAAATTGAATAGAGTATTTGCAACTTGAAGGTAGGTCAAGTCAATTACACTTAACTGAGACAGTACCTTCTTCAATCTTGCCACAGCCTCCTCTTTTTGCCCATAGAAATAAAAATCTATAAGAGATTTTATCCACTCCATATAAAACTTATCTACTAAAGACAAGCGATGTACTTTTACACTCTCTAGTTCATATATATATTTCAAAGACTCATAATTTCGATTTGTGATAAATGTCTGAGCTAACTTCTTAAACTCTGATAGCTCGTCAATCTCCTCTTCAATTTGCTCATTAAAAAAATAATCCATACTAACTTTTAACTTCTTGGACAGAGCATATAAAAAGTCTGCTCCTGGAGTAAATTCTCCATTCTCTAATCGACTAATCTGTCCCTGTTTACATATCCCCTCAGCCAATTCTCGCTGAGACATTTTTAATTCTTTTCGTCTATTTTTTAATCTTGTTGCTAATAGTGTACCCACGTTTGCATTTTCCTTTTCTATTCGATTTCAATTTCAATTGTAACATGATTAAATTTTAAATACAAATTAATAAACCAAAAGATACAAATTATATATAAGTAATGACTAGATATGTTACCTTTGAAAATCTATCCCTTCTTCTTTTGAGATTTTCTTACTCAAACGATTGATAAACGTATTCACTTTAAATGGATTAGATATTAGACTATCATGTTTAAATTTTGTTATTGATATATTTAACAGACCAGAAATAGTCTTGTACAACATATCAAATTCAGGGGAATAATAACGATTTTCCCCATTTTTTAGGCTCTCTATTTCATAACAATCAATTCATTTTGTCACATACCTTAGCCCGAAAAATCCACACCAAATCTTTTTGAAAGCTGTTTAAAGCTTTGTACTTACTTTCTGAGTTCATAGATCTGAGACTTAACCTCATTTGTACAATTCCATAATAAAAATAAGGACATTCTAATACAGGAAGTCCTTATTTTTCCTATTTAATTGGTCAAAATTATTTTATCCTTTTACTAACATTCATTCTCTTACTAAATCATACTCTTTATTAATAACCCTATTTTAGAGTATGTCCGTAAGTTTGAATAATTTGTTGTATATCTTTACGCCTTAGTAATCTTGAAACAGCCTATATATCAACACCTTTTGATAATAAATATGAACCGTAAATATGCCTTCCTGCTGTTGCTATCATGGTTTGACTACCATCCCAAGTTCGGATAAAAATACTTTCAAGCATTTATTCAATCCATAATTTGTAGAAAGTTTATACCTTCTATCACAAAAGACCAAATCATATTTCTTTAATTCTTCACGATTATAAAGAACCTTATCTTGTTCCTCTTTCAATGCATCCAATACAGATATTAAATCTTCATCAATAAAAATTTCTCTTATAGAAGTATTCGTTTTTTGAAAAACAAAATTTGTCGATTTCTAGCAAATCTTCCATACGT
>NZ_RJPX01000073.1:0-2262 GCF_003944325.1 Streptococcus mitis
AAATCATGAATCAAATCATGAATCAGTATCATCGAAAATCCCATGAATACAAGGCTATCAAGCATTACTGGAAACTTATCCAACAAGATAGTCGGAAACTCAGTGAGAAACGTTTTTATCGCCCTACTTTTCGTATGCACTTAACAAATAAAGAGATTCTAGACAAGCTTTTGAGCTATTCAGAAGACTTAAAACACCACTATAATCTCTATCAACTCTTACTTTTTCACTTTCAGAATAAGGAAGCTGACAAATTTTTCGGACTCATTAAGGACAATCTAAAGCAGGTTCATCCTCTTTTTCAGACTGTCTTTAAAACCTTTTTCAAGGACAAAGAGAAAATCGTCAACGCCCTTCAATTCCCCTATTCAAACGCTAAACTGGAAGCAACCAATAATCTTATCAAACTTATCAAACGAAATGCCTTTGGTTTTCGGAACTTCGAAAACTTCAAAAAACGGATTTTTATGGCTCTAAATATCAAAAAAGAAAGGACTAAATCTGTCCTTTCTCGAGCTTAGCTTTTCTTCAACCCACTACAGTTGACAAAGAGCCTTTTAATCGCTCTCAACATCAAAAAAAAAGAGAGTTATAAACTCTCATTAAAACGGAGAATAAGGGATTCGAACCCTTGCGCCAGTTACCCGACCTAACGATTTAGCAAACCGTCCTCTTCAGCCTCTTGAGTAATTCTCCAATTAATGGGCACGAGTGGACTCGAACCACCGACCTCACGCTTATCAGGCGTGCGCTCTAACCACCTGAGCTACGCGCCCAAGTTAAAAACTTGGTAGTTTGAACAAAGTTCAAAGCGGGTGACGAGAATCGAACTCGCGACAACAGCTTGGAAGGCTGTAGTTTTACCACTAAACTACACCCGCATACATACTATAAGTAAAAATGGCGCGAGACGGAATCGAACCGCCGACACATGGAGCTTCAATCCATTGCTCTACCAACTGAGCTACCGAGCCTTATTGCGGGAGCAGGATTTGAACCTACGACCTTCGGGTTATGAGCCCGACGAGCTACCGAGCTGCTCCATCCCGCGTTAATGAAAAAGGAGGATGTGGGATTCGAACCCACGCACGCTTTTACACGCCTGACGGTTTTCAAGACCGTTCCCTTCAGCCGGACTTGGGTAATCCTCCGTACTATTCAAATGGACCTTGTAGGACTTGAACCTACGACCACTCGGTTATGAGCCGAGAGCTCTAACCAGCTGAGCTAAAGGTCCAACAAGATCTTTATAGCGGCGAAGGGGATCGAACCCCCGACCTCCCGGGTATGAACCGGACGCTCTAGCCAGCTGAGCTACACCGCCATGAATCGGGAAGACAGGATTCGAACCTGCGACACCTTGGTCCCAAACCAAGTACTCTACCAAGCTGAGCTACTTCCCGAATTAAATAGAAAAATGCACCCTAGAGGAGTCGAACCTCTAACCGCCTGATTCGTAGTCAGGTACTCTATCCAGTTGAGCTAAGGGTGCTCATTATTTTATGCCGAGGACCGGAATCGAACCGGTACGATCGTTACCAATCGCAGGATTTTAAGTCCTGTGCGTCTGCCAGTTCCGCCACCCCGGCCTCTCTAAGCGAACGACGGGATTCGAACCCGCGACCCCCACCTTGGCAAGGTGGTGTTCTACCACTGAACTACGTTCGCACTGTTTTCTTCTATCTAAAAATGCCGGCTACATGACTTGAACACGCGACCCTCTGATTACAAATCAGATGCTCTACCAACTGAGCTAAGCCGGCTCATTTATTATTTCTTAATGCGGGTTAAGGGACTTGAACCCCCACGCTGTTAAGCGCCAGATCCTAAATCTGGTGCGTCTGCCAATTCCGCCAAACCCGCATATATGACCCGTACTGGGCTCGAACCAGTGACCCATTGATTAAAAGTCAATTGCTCTACCAACTGAGCTAACGAGTCTAAAATAACTTCCGTTATCTTAAACGGTCCCGACGGGAATCGAACCCGCGATCTTCGCCGTGACAGGGCGACGTGATAACCGCTACACTACGGGACCTTTGGGAGTTAACGGGATCGAACCGCTGACCCTCTGCTTGTAAGGCAGATGCTCTCCCAGCTGAGCTAAACTCCCTAGAGCTAAGCGACTTCCATATCTCACAGGGGGCAACCCCCAACTACTTCCGGCGTTCTAGGGCTTAACTTCTGTGTTCGGCATGGGTACAGGTGTATCTCCTAGGCTATCGTCACTTAACTCTGAGTAATACCTACTCAAAATTGAAT
>NZ_RJPX01000074.1:0-1911 GCF_003944325.1 Streptococcus mitis
TGCTATTTTAGTTAAGAGAATTTCAACTGTTGGTGGTAAAATCGCTAGATTAAACCAAGGGTGTAAGTAGCGATAAGCTAAGAAATAGTTAGGTTCCTCACCCAATCCTAGTTGTTTATATAAGGTCTTGACTTCACTATCTAACCTCGCTTCAAAAGACACATCTGAATGCTCCTCTTCCTTCTTCTGATTAAAATAACGCATCCAGACTAGGAAACCTATAAAGACTAGGACAAATATTCCTGATAAAAGATATTTTAAATTGTAGTTCATCACTTAACCTCCTGATTCACTACTCCACCCAAAGCAGAAGAGTCATATTTATTTTTAAAATAGTTCCATAACAACTTTAAATAAGACTGGTGTCATTAAAATTAGGATAGTTCCTATCACAAATATCATGACTACTCGAAAAAGCTCCTTATTTTTAAACATTTTTCCACCCCTTTTCTAGCTACATAATAGTACTGTTAAGCCCGTCTTAAANTTACACCAAGCTTCTTTTAGTTTTCTTTTTTACTTTTTATATTACTATGATACAATATGTTTAATAGGATTTTATTATTTGTTAACTTTTTTCACAAAAAGGAGAAAAGCATGCGTTATGATTTCGGAAAGGTCTATAAAGAAATACGCGAGTCAAAAGGCTTAACCCAAGAAGAGGTCTGTGGGGAGGTTCTCTCAAGAACCAGCTTATCAAAAATTGAAAGTGGCAAGGTAACTCCCAAATATGAAAATATGGAGTTTCTTCTTCGGCAAATCAATATGAGTTTTGAAGAGTTTGACTATATCTGCCATCTCTATCAACCGAGCCAACGAACAGAAATCATGCAAACCTATCTCAATATGAGCTCAATCCTAGGGACTAGTGAACTCGAAAAACTATTTCAAAAATGCCAAGACTATCTCAAGACCCATCACGACCTGCCTATAGAAGAAATCAGGGATATGCTTGAAGTTGTCATTCATATCCGCCAACATGGTACAGAGCAACTGTCAGACCAAGTGAAACAGACTATCACAAAACTTTGGGAAAAAATTGAAAAACAAGATACATGGTATGAGAGTGACCTGAAAACCCTCAATACCATTCTTTTCAGTTTTCCCATTGAACACCTCCATCTCATCACTGAAAAAATCTTGCAACGCTTGGAAGTATATAAAAACTTTCAACATTTATATGAATTACGAGTGGCAATTTTACTCAACCTTTCCACTATCTACTTATACAATCAAGACAAAAACATGTGTAAGCAAATCTGCTATACTTTACTAGAGGACGCCAAGAACAAGAAAAGCTACGATAGGCTTGCTATCTGCTATGTCCGTATTGGGATTTGTAGGGATGATGCTAAACTTATTCAAAAAGGTTTCTCCCTTCTGGAGCTAACCGAAGAAACTTCTATACTGTCTCATCTCAAAAAAGAAGTAGAGACCTATTACCAGCCGAAGGAAAGATAAAAAGAGATTAGAAAAAACTAACTTCTAAATAAAACCACACTGTAACCCCAATCTTGAACATAATCAAGTTGAAAGGAATACCGTGTGGTTTTTGAATGTTTAGAGGTTAGTTTTTTGAACAATTGTCTATCAGAATGTTCTTTTATCTGTCAATAATCCTAGAAAATCTTGTCGTTTCAAGTCTGAGAAATGTTTGGTAGAAAGACTTCCTTTTTGAAGTCCATCATCTCTAACCTGTAAATAATAGCTATGTTGGCTTGTTTTAATTGTCAAAAAATCGCCAAATACAAAAGCTCTTTTCCAGTTGCGAATCTCAAATTCTTTCGTCTCTGATTTTGGAATGCGGATAAGTCCTTGCCGCAAATCGCGATGATGCTCATTTGTGAAAGTCATCCCATTTCCAAGATTTCTTATCAGCAATTCATCTGGTGTTACCATCACTAGTGCTAT
>NZ_RJPX01000075.1:0-1894 GCF_003944325.1 Streptococcus mitis
CCATAAAATAAATTAATCAATTTATTGAAAATTTAATTTAAATAAAAGAAGACAAATACACATTAGACAATGTATTTATCTCCTTATTAAAAACTATNCATCAACTTCGAATTTAGATAAACTATTTATTAAATCAATCGTTTGGATAGATATATTAATAATTCTCAATAGCAAATTGAAAATATACTTTTCATCATCACTATAATCATTTGGATCATCAGTGATTCCAGATTTTTTATCAGTTTTAACTTGATACTGATCTATAATCCATCCAATAGCAGAGCGCTCATTTACAACATATTCATAGGCTTTTTCAGGAATATTACTAATTCTGATGTCATTATTAAAAATAATGGTTGAACGGTCATTTACGGCCTTACCATTCTCATCCCAAATCTTAGCAAACTTCATTTTGGTTACCTTATAAGATGGTTTAGCTGCTCTATCAACAGTTACATATTCGTAAACAGGAACGTCTTCATAATGAAGGTGTATATCGGACAATCTTCTCCCAATTTCAATATATAAAACTTTGTCTTTTCTACATCATGATATTTATGGTAAATTATCACTAAAATCAAGTAATTTTAAGAGATAAATCCTCAATCTTTACATATATAACCCTTTTAAAAATCGAGAGGTTATCAAAGGGTTATCACTTTTTTAGTTTTCGGAACTTATGTAATTGAGAAATATGAATTACTGTATCATATAGATGATGTACAGTTTAGCAACAAATGTACAGTTTCTTCGTGCCAGTACAATTTCGTTTTCTATCCTGAAGATATTTAAATAGCCCTAGATATTATTTCTAATAAATTGAAATTAATTGAACAAATTAAATATTATTTCTAAATATTTGAAAATAATTACTATTTGTATTATACTATCTTTGAGGTATCTATTATGAACTATATTAAAAGACCACATTATTTAGATTTTTTAAGAAGACATCGTGACCGACAAATCATCAAAGTTGTGAGTGGAGTTAGACGAGCTGGTAAATCTGTTCTCTTTCAACTATATAAAGAAGAGTTACTAGCAACTGGGGTAGACGAGGATCAGATTATATCCATCAATTTTGAAGATCTGAGTTATTATGAACTGCGACATTTTCAAACATTATTCGCTTATATAAAAGAGCGGTTAGTTGAGGAGAAAACATACTATATCTTTTTAGATGAAATTCAACATGTTGAGAAATTTGAACTGGTAGCAGATAGTCTATTCATCTTGCCAAATATTGACCTCTATTTGACTGGATCTAACGCCTACTTTATGAGTAGCCAATTAGCAACAAACTTGACTGGTCGGTATGTTGAGATAGAGGTTCTTCCTTTGTCATTTGAAGAATACCTATCAGGTCAATCTCTCTCAGAGAATCTGAATACAACAGAAATTTTTAACAATTATCTCTTTAGTGCTTTCCCTTACTTATTGCAAACATCATCTTACGCTGAAAAAATTGACTATCTCAGAGGAATATATAACTCAATACTGTTAAATGATATTGTCACTAGATTGGGAAATCCAAATCCTACGATTATTGAGCGCATTGTCCGAACCCTTCTCAGTAGTACAGGTAGCTTAATATCAACAAATAAAATTCGCAATACCCTAGTCAGCCAAAATGTTTCAATATCCCATAATACTTTGGAAAATTATTTGACAACTTTGACAGATAGTTTACTTTTTTATTCCGTTCCACGTTTTGATGTAAAAGGTAGAGCATTATTACAACGCTTAGAAAAATATTATCCCGTTGATTTAGGTTTACGACATCTCTTATTACCAGACCACAAAGAAGACATTGGGCATATCTTGGAAAATATTGTCTATTTGGAATTGAGACGTAGATATTCACAGGTATATGTTGGTAATTTAGATAAATATG
>NZ_RJPX01000076.1:0-1852 GCF_003944325.1 Streptococcus mitis
GCTTAAGTTAGGAGTTCCTAAATGGATAGCAGATAAGGTATCTGGCTGGGGTGACCACTATCAATTAGTAGCTCAGAAGTCGGTACTTAAACGTGCTATATCAAAACCAGTCCTTGAGAAACGTGGACTGGTTTCGTGTTTGGATTATTACCTTGAACGACATGCGTTAAAAGTTAGTTGAACCGCCGTATGCCGAACGGCACGTACGGTGGTGTGAGAGGGGCTAGAGATTATCCCCTACTCGATTTTGATTTTCGAAGAGTATGATATAGTAAAATGAAATAAAAATAGTACAAATCAATCAGGACAGTCAAATCAATTTCTAGTAATGTTTTAGAAGTCAAAGTGTACTATTCTGGTTTCAATATACTATAAAAACGCATAATATCAGATGTAGGTAAGCTTGATATTATGCGTTTCTATTATGTAAAGTTTTGATAAATTTCTCCTAATACTCTTTGATTTTCATTGAGTATAAGCTTGAGTTTTTGTATAGCTTCAAACTTATGGATAGAGAATTTTAGAAATTGAGTATGTTAGATTAGTGAAGTGAATATCAAATTCTAATAAGTTACGATCAATTGCTTATAATCACCTTATTTGATAATCTGTATCTGTTTCCAACTATTATACAATTGTTTATCCTATATTTTTATTTAAAATTGACCAATAACAACTGTACTCATTTTCTCCAATGAAATTGAAGAGACCGCGTCTAATAGTTCATTATAGTAGAATCCGTTTTTCAAATCTGTTTTAGTAGCTAGAGCGAACACTTCTAGCGTATATCGATGATCTTTATCAGGAGGAGTTGGTCCAACAAAAATAGAATCAATTTCAGTAAAATCAGTTTCTAATAGAGGACTGGCAAAACTATTTTTCCCTTGCTTAATAGAACCTTTATAATCTAGACTGTAATTTTCAGGAATAATGACTGTATTATTTTTAACTTCTATATCCGTAGCAAGCCAGTGAATCCAAGGGAATGAACAAACTGGAATCGCATCATAATCAATTAAAGTAATAGCTATATATTTTGTCCCTTCTGGTAATTCGCTAATCTCAAAGGGGAAAGAGCGTACAGGATTCCCCTTAATAATGTCGGTACAATCTGCTTCTTTTCCAAATCGTTTAGGCAATAAGTTCTGGTTAAAAGGTATATTAATTTTCATCATATTGCTCCTTTCGTATAATCGAATAAATTATTCTTGATTCTATGATATAATAAATACTAACTTTTTAAAATTTGGAAAAAGTTAATAATTCATTAAATATTCTTTTAGGAAGGAGAGGAGATAATGAATTTAGATTGGTATTATACATTCTTAGTATTATCTAAACACCTCAACTATCATGGAGCAAGCGAAGAATTATTTTTAACGGAACCAACACTTCACCAGCAAATAAAAAAACTCGAAAAACACTTGCAAGTAAATTTATTTGAAACAGTTGGAAGAAATTTAACTCTGACTCCAACAGGACGAGAATTTATCCCTATCGTAAAAAAAATAATTGCGACATATGAAGATGGAATTAAAAAAATACAGTTAAAAAATAAAAAGTTGGAAACACATTTAAACATCGCAGTTTCACCTTACATAGCTACCTATCTGTTACCGAAATTTCTTCCAGAATTTTTTGAAGAACAACCATCTGTAGGTATTTCAATTACCGTTTTACAAAATGATATTGCTCGAGAAATTGAAAATAATCAATTTGATATTGGGATAGCTAGGGAAGAACCTTATACTACAAAGATTAATTCAGAAAAAATTTGTGAGGGGAAAATTGCTCTTTTTTATCCCAAAAATGATTCTCAACTAACTGAGGTGGAGTTATTTCAAAAATATAA
>NZ_RJPX01000077.1:0-1769 GCF_003944325.1 Streptococcus mitis
TAAGTCCTCCGTGGGCACCCGCTACCGGTGAACCCAATAGCGATTCCCAAGCCTGACTATCGTGAGGTAGCGGGGAGAGGAAGGGATAGCGAAATCGTGGCTCTACGAACAGGAACGTGATAGTAAGGCGTATATAGCGGATAAGGGGGCTTCAAACTCTAAAGTCCAAAAAGGTAGTCGTAACCTATATGCGTAAATCACGAGAGTAAACGAGGAAAGATGTACAACTTATCCCGTGAGGTCTCATGANCGCTGAAAGCGTAGTAACAACGAATCATGAGAAGTCAGCCGAGCCCATAGTAGTGAGGAAACTTCTGTAATGGAAGTGGAGCGAAGGGGTGAACAACTAATTGAAGTAATCCTACTTCACTTGTGTCTGTAAAACGAACGGTCTGATAGAACTGGACTCTATCACGTATTGACTAGATGAAGGTTCACCAATATAAGATGTCCCTCAGGCACCAAAACAAGAAAGGAATAGGCACATGTCAAAATTGCTAGATAAGATATTATCACGCGAAAATATGCTGGAAGCCTACAATCAAGTAAAATCCAATAAGGGCTCAGCTGGGATTGATGGAATTACTATCGAAGAGATGGATAATTATCTCAGACAAAACTGGCGCCTGACTAAGGAACGGATAAAACAAAGAAAATATAAGCCTCAACCAGTTCTCAGAGTTGAGATTCCCAAACCAAACGGAGGCATCCGTCAACTAGGAATTCCAACAGTTATGGATAGAATGATTCAACAGGCCATTGTTCAAGTCCTTACCCCCATTTGTGAACCCCATTTCTCAGATACGAGCTATGGATTCAGACCAAATAGGTCATGTGAAAAAGCCATCATGAAGCTCTTAGAGTACTTAAATGACGGCTATGAGTGGATAGTGGATATAGACCTAGAGAAATTCTTCGATACAGTTCCTCAAGATAGATTGATGTCCTTAGTACATAACATTATCGAAGACGGAGATACGGAATCCTTGATTCGTAANTATCTTCATTCAGGTGTTATCATTAACGGTCAGCGTCATAAAACGCTAGTTGGCACACCACAGGGAGGAAATTTATCTCCTCTCTTATCCAATATNATGCTTAATGAATTGGATAAGGAATTAGAAAAGAGGGAACTTCGATTTGTGCGCTACGCAGATGATTGTGTGATTACGGTCGGAAGCGAGGCTGCCGCTAAGCGTGTGATGTATTCAGTCAGTCGTTTTATTGAGAAACGGCTAGGTTTGAAAGTAAACATAACCAAGACTAAGATTACTAGACCAAGAGAGTTGAAATATTTAGGTTTCGGATTCTGGAAATCATCAGCTGGTTGGAAAAGTCGCCCCCATCAAGATAGTGTTCGGAGATTTAAGCTTAAATTGAAGAAACTAACACAGAGGAANTGGAGTATAGACTTAACAAGACGTATTGAGCAACTGAATTTGTCTATTCGAGGATGGATAAACTATTTCTCATTGGGAAATATGAAAAGTATTGTCACCAGCATAGATGAGCGCTTGCGNACTCGCCTACGAGTGATTATCTGGAAGCAATGGAAGAAGAAATCTAGACGATTATGGGGATTGCTTAAGTTAGGAGTTCCTAAATGGATAGCAGATAAGGTATCTGGCTGGGGTGACCACTATCAATTAGTAGCTCAGAAGTCGGTACTTAAACGTGCTATATCAAAACCAGTCCTTGAGAAACGTGGACTGGTTTCGTGTTTGGATTATTACCTTGAACGACATGCGTTAAAAGTTAGTTGAACCGCC
>NZ_RJPX01000078.1:0-1704 GCF_003944325.1 Streptococcus mitis
ACCTTTAACCTTTAACCGCATTCAAACGTCTCACACTAACTTCCACCATAGCGGAACTTAATCTGAAACGCTTTCAGATGAGAGGATTTTGTGCGCTCTTTTTTTCGATTCAGTTTGGTTAAAAAAGCAATAAAATCAAGCATTAGTAAAACCAGTGGAACTTACCCTGACACGGATTTCCACTGGTTTTTACAATTTTTATCAGACTAACTTCCACTTGGATTAGCGGTGGAACTTAGTTTGGGAATTTACCAAAAATACTAAAATACTAAGATTTCAAAACTCAATCTTAACGATTGCATTTTCTCTAAGAAAATCATGCCGTAAATAGTAGGCATATGTTAAAATAGTAGTAATAAAATATAGATTAGGCGCAACCATCCAAACTAGATTCAAATCATATACTATTCTTAAAGAAAGGAAACACTATGAAATCCTACCAAGCCGTCTACCAAATTCTAGCAAAAGAAACCGATTATATCAGCGGAGAAAAAATTGCAGAAGAACTATCCCTAAGCCGAACATCAATTTGGAAAGCCATCAAGCGATTAGAACAAGAAGGCATTAAAATTGATAGCATCAAAAATAAAGGCTATAAACTGATGAATGGAGACCTTATTCTTCCAGAACTTCTAGAACAAAATCTTCCAATTAAAGTTAGGTTTAAAACTGAGACTAAATCAACACAACTAGATGCAAAAGAAGCAATTGATTTAGGGAATGAAGCAAATACCCTTTATATAGCTTCCTATCAAACAGCAGGGCGAGGCCGTTTTCAACGTTCCTTCTACTCACCACAAGGTGGTATTTATATGACACTCCATCTTAAACCAAATCTCGCCTATGACAAATTACCATCCTACACACTACTTGTAGCTGGAGCTGTCTACAAAGCCATTAAGAACCTAACTTTAATAGATGTAGACATAAAATGGGTCAACGATATCTACCTCAAAAATCATAAAATTGGAGGAATCCTCACTGAGGCAATGACCTCTGTAGAAACAGGCTTAGTCACAGATATCATTATTGGAGTAGGAATCAACTTCACTATTAATGATTTCCCACAAGAATTAAAAGAAAAAGCTGCTAGCTTATTTAAATCACCAGCTCCTATAACAAGGAATGAATTAATCATAGAAATCTGGCGTGCTTTCTTCGAAACACCAGCAGATGAGTTATTATACCTATATAAACAACAGTCATTCGTTCTAGGAAAAGAAGTTACTTTCACACTAGATCAAAAAGACTACAAGGGACTTGCTAAAGATATCTCAGAAAATGGCAAGCTTTTAGTTCAATGTGATAACGGAAAAGAAATCTGGCTAAATAGCGGAGAAATTTCACTAAAAACTTGGAAGTAATGGCAAAGTTATACAACAAAAAATAAACTATATAAAAAGGCTCTATAACATTTATAGTGAGTAAATCCCCTATGGATATTATGGAGCCGATTTTAATCGGCTCTATAATATTTGTAGTGGGTAAATCCCCTATAGATATTATGGAGCCTATTTTTGTGTAGAAAAAAAGTCCCATAAGATCTATAATGAAAAGCGACCAAACTATCATTAGAAAGAATCATATGGAACAATTACATTCTATCACAAAACTACTCGATATTAAAGACCCTAATATCCAAATTATAGATATCATTAATAAGGGTACACACAAGGAAATCATCGCTAAACTAGACTATGAGGC
>NZ_RJPX01000079.1:0-1693 GCF_003944325.1 Streptococcus mitis
ACTATAAATACTCTTCCACCTTGATTTTTTCGAACCTACAATACTTTCTCTTATAGCATTTTTAGCCTTTGAAAGAGCACCATTATATTGAGTCAATTTAGATTCTAATCTCTTTACTTCACTTTTATTTAATGCTATCTTCGACATTAGATCTTTTTGATCATCAATAAGAACAATTGCCTCAAATTTTTCATTTTCTGTAAAAGTTACTTTTTTGCTTTGAAACTCTTCATTGTATACAAATATAGTTTCTTTATCTCTATCAGTAATATTTATAGTATTACTCACTTTATTTTTCTCATTAAAAAGAGTAATATCCTCACTTATATCTAACAAACTAGAAATAGATTTAGAAATAGTACTTTTCCCTGTCCCATTTCTCCCAAATATAATCATACTTCTAAGTATTTCAGTATCCGGGTTACTCTCTTTCTTCAACCAATTTAGTTCTATTTTCCTATAAGGTAAGTAGTCTTTTTCAATAGTTATCTTTGTAAATTCTTGCATATATCACTCCTTCACAATCAAATTTCTCATTTTTTTAAAACGATATTAAAGTTGGAGCATTTTCCCTATTGCATCAAAATAGGGTAGCCCATCCATCCCTTCAAATATATTTTTCTTAATTTATTCATCTCGTAAACCATAAAATAAAGAGGACTTTTTTTCTCATAAAAACTATAACCTGAATTTTCAAAAAAGATAAACTGCTATATATAGTATAGCATAGTATATCAGTTTCCAATAATTTTTTTCCGAAAAATAAGTATATTCTCGAAAGATGTTTAATAGTAGCTGACAACATCTATATTATACTTGTGATATTTGGCATAATGTTGAAAGGAGAAAGTAAGATGGAAAAATCAATCACATTAATATTGGTATCTATGTCTGCATTTTTGCTAATGGCCTGCTCTAAGCAATCAAATAACTCCTTAGATGGAGAATATTACTGGATAAACGAAAATAAAAATGAAGTAGCTTTTGTTATATCTGGAGATATGGGAACTATTAGACATGGAGATGCTGAAGGGGTTACTATAGACAAAGAAAAATCAACAATTCAATTATCGGGAGAAAATATCATTAAACTTACAAAAAATTATACATTTAAAGATGATGTATTTACTGTAGATATTTCAGGGATAAAACACGACTACTATAAAAAAGATAGCAAAGCTTATCAAGAAGCTTTAAAAAAGTATGTCTATCAATAATATACTCGAAAATTAGAGAAAACAATGCTTAATTCATAAGAACACTTTACTCGAGTGTTCTTTTTTTGTATCAGTAACATATTTTAAAATACTTGATTATAAGATGTATATACAGTTCAGACTTATTTTTTATCATTTGGGAATTTTTAGAGTAATTATATAATTTCTTTTGATATGATAAAATCATGAAAAATACAAAAGAAAATAACAATCGAGTAGGGGATAACCTCTAGCCCCTCTCACACCACCGTACGTGCCGTTCGGCATACGGCGGTTCAACTAACTTTTAACGCATGTCGTTCAAGGTAATAATCCAAACACGAAACCAGTCCACGTTTCTCAAGGACTGGTTTTGATATAGCACGTTTAAGTACCGACTTCTGAGCTACTAATTGATAGTGGTCACCCCAGCCAGATACCTTATCTGCTATCCATTTAGGAACTCCTAACTTAAGCAATCCCCATAATCGTCTAGA
>NZ_RJPX01000080.1:0-1660 GCF_003944325.1 Streptococcus mitis
ACAGTGATTACTCCGCTTGTTGGATCTACACTTACACCGTCTTTAGATGGTGTTAGACTCCATGTTGAGCCTGTTTTCGTTGCGACTACTGTTGAGTTTCCTACTGTAACTTCTACTCGGTCTGCATCTGCACTTGGCGTTACGGTTACTCGTGCGTTTGCTTCGTCACTTGCTACTGTTGGTGCTGCTGGTGTAGCTGCTTTACCTGGTAGGGTAACACTTGTTGCTGTACTTGCGTCACTGTTGCCGTGTTTAGCGGTTGCGCTGACTTGTGTTCCTGCACTCGCTGCATTGTGTGCTACAGTGATTACTCCGCTTGTTGGATCTACACTTACACCGTCTTTAGATGGTGTTAGACTCCATGTTGAGCCTGTTTTCGTTGCGACTACTGTTGAGTTTCCTACTGTAACTTCTACTCGGTCTGCATCTGCACTTGGCGTTACGGTTACTCGTGCGTTTGCTTCGTCACTTGCTACTGTTGGTGCTGCTGGTGTAGCTGCTTTACCTGGTAGGGCAACACTTGCTGCTGTACTTGCGTCACTGTTGCCGTGTTTTGCGGTTGCGCTGACTTGTGTTCCTGCACTTGCTGCATTGTGTGCTACAGTGATTACTCCGCTTGTTGGATCTACACTTACACCGTCTTTAGATGGTGTTAGACTCCATGTTGAGCCAGTTTTCGTTGCGACTACTGTTGAGTTTCCTACTGTAACTTCTACTCGGTCTGCATCTGCACTTGGCGTTACGGTTACTCGTGCGTTTGCTTCGTCACTTGCTACTGTTGGTGCTGCTGGTGTAGCTGCTTTACCTGGTAGGGTAACACTTGCTGCTGTACTTACGTCACTGTTGCCGTGTTTAGCAGTTGCGCTGACTTGTGTTCCTGCACTTGCTGCATTGTGTGCCACAGTGATTACTCCGCTTGTTGGATCTACACTTACACCGTCTTTAGATGGTGTTAGACTCCATGTTGAGCCAGTTTTCGTTGCGACTACTGTTGAGTTTCCTACTGTAACTTCTACTCGGTCTGCATCTGCACTTGGCGTTACGGTTACTCGTGCGTTTGCTTCGTCACTTGCTACTGTTGGCGCATTTGGTGTTGTTTCTTTTGCTGGTAAGTTTGCTCTTGATGCTGTACTTACGTCACTGTTGCCGTGTTTAGCAGTTGCGCTGACTTGTGTTCCTGCATTTGCTGCATTGTGCGCTACAGTGACTACTCCGCTTGTTGGATCTACACTTACTCCTGTTTTCGTTGACGATAAAGTCCATGTTGAGCCAGTTTTCGTTGCGACTACTGTTGAGTTTCCTACTGTNACTTCTACTCGGTCTGCGCCTGTGCTTGGCGTTACGGTTACTCGTGCATTTGCTGTATCGCTTACTACTGTTGGCGCATTTGGTGTTGTTTCTTTTGCTGGTAAGTTTGCTCTTGATGCTGTACTTACGTCACTGTTNCCGTGTTTAGCAGTTGCNCTGACTTGTGTTCCTGCACTTGCTGCATTGTGCGCTACAGTGACTACTCCAGTCCTTGAATCTACACTTACTCCTGTTTTCGTTGGCGATAAAGTCCATGTTGAGCCAGTTTTCGTTGCGACTACTGTTGAGTTTCCTACTGTGACTTCTACTCGGTCTGCGCCTGTGCTTGGCGTTACGGTTACTCGTGCATTTG
>NZ_RJPX01000081.1:0-1464 GCF_003944325.1 Streptococcus mitis
ATGATTATGTATCATAATGATTATGTATCATATAAAGGAAGTTTTTCGCCTGAAAAAGTTCCTTTTGTACTTGAAGGTGATTTTGGATTAGTTTGGGATGGTAATTCTATATTAACTTGTTCAGGGATTACTGGGGAGTATTTAACATACAATAATCCTCATAAAGTGTCGTTATTTATAGCTTCAAAAATACCGGTTATTGTTTGGAAACAATCTGCCTTGAGTGATTTTGTTAAAAAAAATAATATTGGGATTGTAGTAGACGATTTAATAGAAATGCAAGAAATAATTAGTAATATGTCGGAAGAACAATATGTACTTTTAAAGGAAAATATTGAAAGATTATCTGAAAAAGTTAGAGAAGGATTTTACACAAGTAATGCTATCGATAAAAGTATAAAATTACTTAGAGAAGATAAGAATTAAATAACTGTTAGAGGAAACTAAGATTGAAAAAAGAAGAATATAATTTTTTAAAAGTACTCACAATATTATTAGTAGTATTAGGACATAGCACATATTATATTATTAAGACGAGTTTTGGTGGGATTGATTATCTTCACTATATAAATAACAATCATTCACTTATGGTAATAAAGGCTTTGAATGTATTAACAGAAATTATCTATTATTTCCATATGCCATTATTTATGGCTATATCTGGGGCATTTTTTAGAATTCAAGTTGAAAAGAATAAGTGGCAGAGTCTTTTCACTTTATTCAAAAATAAATTTAGAAGACTAATAATCCCCTTTATTGTTTTTACAATCTTATATACGCTTCCTGTAAAATATATTTCAAATTATTTTGTACAAACGAGTATTTTGAATGCCATTCTTGGCCAACTGTTTTTATTTGGAAATACTCATCTGTGGTATTTATTCGCGTTGTTCATTATTTTTATGATTGCATACTTCGTCTTGAGAAGAGATACGGGGGTTGGAATGTTACTATTCCTATTTGTACTTCATTTAATCAGTTATAAAATTAATGTTCCTTTAATAAAAAGTTCGTTTCAATTTTTATTTTATTTTGCGATTGGCTTTAAATTTGAACAAAAAAGGGAAGTATACAACCATTTATTGGCTTATACCAAGAAATTTGTATATTTCCTCTTAATCGGATTTGTTTTGTTAATTTTCATGAATTTGGGTATTAAGAGATACTCAATTATTCTTTCAAAGGTATTTGTAGAAATTTTAGCAGTGTATGGAAGTTTAGTAACTTATACCATTGCTTATTATTTAACAATAAACACGAAATGGATGAATACCAGAATATACCAGCTTATTTTAGTCAATGGTCTAGGAATTTATATTTTTTCGGATACTCTTAATTATTTGATATTAAAGTGGGGCTTTATTGTTGCTGAGAATTTAATGATTACACCTCATGGAATTATTTTAATGGTAATTTTTCGATTTTTGGTAACATTAATTTTAAGCGTGGTGATTACTTTAGCAT
>NZ_RJPX01000082.1:0-1457 GCF_003944325.1 Streptococcus mitis
CGTAACTTCTCAAAGCAACTTCCACTTGACTTGCCGAAGTGGAAATTAGTCTAAAACGGATTTTTATGGTGGAATTAAGTATGAGACGTTTGAGTTAGAAATGAGGCTCACTATGACAAAACATAAACACCTTACCCTTTCAGACCGTAATGATATCCAACTGGGCTTAGAGCGCGGTGAAACCTTCAAAGCTATTGGACAGTCCATTCTAAAAGACCCAACTACTGTCTCCAAAGAAGTCAAACGAAACAGACAAGTCCGAGAGTCTACATGTCATAACCTTCCTTGCCCTCTACTCGACAAAGCTCCCTTTGTCTGTAATGGATGTCCTAAAAGAAGACAAAATTGTGGCTATAAGAAGATTTTCTACCTCGCTAAACAAGCTCAAAAACAATACGAACAAACTCTTGTNGAANCTCGTGAAGGNACTCCCCTCAATTCCAAGACCTTCTGGAACATGGACAAAGTCATTTCTGATGGGGTTAAAAAGGGACAACACATCTATCATATCCTCAAAACTCACAATCTTGATGTCAGCTCCTCAACTGTCTATCGACATATCCGAAAAGGATACCTATCTATCTCTCCGATTGATCTTGCCAGAGCCGTTAAATTCAAAGAAAGACGGAAAAGTAAGCTACCTTCCATCCCTAAAGAAGCTAAAAAAGGCCGTTCCTATGAGGATTTCCAAAACTATTTAGCCCTTAAGCAACTAGACTCTTGGCTAGAAATGGATACAGTTCTGGGGAGGATGGGAGGTAAAGTCCTACTCACCTTCAATCTATCTTTCTGTAACTTTATCTTTGCTAGACTTCTGGATAATAAAACTGCCCTTGAGGTTACCAAACACCTCTATGACATCAAAAACACTCTTCACCAAGCTGACAAAGATTTCTTCCAACTCTTCCCTGTCATTCTTACCGATAATGGTGGAGAGTTTGCCAGGGTTGATGATATCGAAATGGATGTGCGAGGAGAGAGTAAACTCTTCTTTTGTGACCCTAATCGCTCTGACCAGAAAGGGAGAATTGAGAAAAATCACACGCTGATTCGTGACATTCTACCTAAGGGAACTTCTTTTGACAACTTAACTCAAGAGGACATCAATCTCGTCTGTTCGCATGTCAACAGCGTCAAACGTGCTGCTTTGAATGGAAAGTCAGCCTATGAGCTCTTTGCCTTTACCTATGGAGAAGAGATTCCTAAGTTTCTAGGTATTTCTAAAATACCTGCAGAAGACGTCTGCCAGTCGTCTAAATTACTCCAACATAAATTCTAAAAACTAACCTTTAACCGCATTCAAACGTCTCACACTAACTTCCACCATAGCGGAACTTAATCTGAAACGCTTTCAGATGAGAGGATTTTGTGCGCTCTTTTTTTCGATTCAGTTTGGTTAAAAAAGCAATAAAATCAAGCATTAGTAAAACCAGTGGAACTTACCCTGACACGGATTT
>NZ_RJPX01000083.1:0-1421 GCF_003944325.1 Streptococcus mitis
GGTAACTTCTCAAAGTAACTTCCACTTGGCTTGTCAAAGTAGAAGTTAGTCTAAAACGGATTTTTATGGTGGAATTAAGTATGAGACGTTTGAGTTAGAAATGAGGTCCACTATGACAAAACATAAACACCTTACCCTTTCAGACCGTAATGATATCCAATTAGGCTTAGAGCGCGGTGAAACCTTCAAAGCTATTGGACAACTTATTCTAAAAGATCCGACAACCGTTTCCAAAGAAGTCAAACGAAACAGACAAGTCCGAGAGTCTACATGCCATAACCTTCCTTGCCCTTTACTCGATAAGGCTCCCTTTGTCTGTAATGGATGTCCTAAAAGAAGACAAAATTGTGGATTTAAAAAAATTTTCTACCTTGCTAAACAAGCTCAAAAACAATACGAACAAACTCTTGTAGAAGCTCGTGAAGGGACTCCCCTTAATTCCAAGACCTTCTGGGACATGGACAAAGTCATTTCTGATGGGGTTAAAAAGGGACAACACATCTATCATATTCTGAAAACTCATAACCTTGATGTCAGCTCCTCAACTGTCTATCGACATATCCGAAAAGGATACCTATCTACCACTCCTATTGATCTTGCCAGAGCCGTTAAATTTAAAGAGAGACGGAAAAGTAAACTACCTTCCATCCCTAAAGAAGCTAAAAAAGGCCGTTCCTATGAGGATTTCCAAAACTATTTATCCCTTAATCAACTAGACTCTTGGCTAGAAATGGATACAGTTATGGGGAGGATGGGAGGTAAAGTACTACTCACCTTCAATCTCTCTTTCTGTAACTTTATCTTNGCTAGACTTCTGGGTAATAAAACTGCCCTTGAGGTTACAAAACACCTCTATGATATTAAGAACACTCTTCACGAAGCTGACAAAGATTTCTTCCAACTTTTTCCTGTCATTCTTACCGATAATGGTGGAGAGTTTGCCAGAGTTGATGATATCGAAATGGATGTGCGAGGAGAGAGTAAACTCTTCTTTTGTGACCCTAATCGCTCTGACCAGAAAGGGAGAATTGAGAAAAATCACACACTGATTCGCGACATTCTACCTAAGGGAACTTCTTTTGACAACTTAACTCAGGAGGACATCAATCTCGTTTGTTCGCATGTCAACAGCGTCAAACGGGCTGCTTTGAATGGAAAGTCAGCCTATGAACTCTTTGCCTTTACTTATGGAGAAGAGATTCCTAAGCTTCTCGGCATTTCTAAAATACCTGCAGAAGACGTCTGTCAGTCTTCAAAATTACTCCAACATAAAATCTAAAAACTAATCTTCAACCCCATTCAAACGTCTCACACTAACTTCCACCATAGCGGAACTTAATCTGAAACGCTTTCAGATGAGGGGATTTTGTGCGCTCTTTTTTTCGATTCATTTTGGCTACAAAAGCAATGAAATCAAGCAT
>NZ_RJPX01000084.1:0-1417 GCF_003944325.1 Streptococcus mitis
GTGGTATTCCATAAGCATTCTTATTCAATTTACACTTATTTTCTTTTTTAAACATTCTAAAATCTTTAATATTTTTAAAATAACTAATATAATTATGTTGAACCAAAGGATTATCAGAATTATCTAAAGTTTTCTTATCAATAAATGCAAATTTTGTTAAAGATTTATAAATATTATACCAATCTGGTGGTAATTGTTTAACATTTAAAATATCAGACAATCTTGCTTTTAATAACTCATGATCAAGAGTATCAAAAAATTTTTCAAAATCACCAACTATAACATATGCAGTAGGTTGTTTCTCTATGAACTGAATTGCCTCCGCTGCAAAATTAATGTTACTTTGATGCTTTCTATTAGTTCGATAAGCAACAGAATATTTGTCAAGCTTTGCTTCTGTAATCCATTCGTTATAATAGATATTTAATATATCAGAGTAGTATTTATATATGTAGCTATCTAAATGTCCTGCATACATTATGGTACGTATTTTCTGTTTAACAGGCCTATTTCCCAAATCATCAGGCCCGTAACCAACATATTTTTCAGATATTTTATCATAACACAAAAAAGGAAGAAAGCTATGGTGAGCAATCTTCTCTGGGTTTATAATGTAATTCTTAACTTTATCAATAGAAACTTGTCTATCAATATGCAAATAACCTTTGCATCGATATAAATTTAAATTAACTTTTTTCATACATCAAAAGGAGCAATATTAACAATAGGTCGGTAATCCTAAAAAGTTAATATTGCACGCTTAACTACTATTACTAACTACCGAATATTAAATAATTGCTTGTTATCTTAAGAAGTGTAAAGAACAACATAAACTGTTTCACCTTTCTTTTATAGAAACATTCAATTAGAATTTGCATAAGAGCCGAACTGAGCTTCACATTAATTGATAAGCGAAGGTCGGATCCAAAGTGCGGAATGTAGCGCTTTGATAGTTTCACACTAATAATCGTAGCGATGAAGATCGCTAAAGGGAATGCGTAACCTGTCTTTATTATAACACGAAATTCTATCGTGAGCAATAAAGAATTCAAAGAACAAGCTAAATCCAATATCCCATACGGCTAATCCTATGGACATTTATAATTATACCATATAAATTTAATCTAGTAAAGTATATATTAATCATTAACAAATTTTACAAACTTATGGTAACTTCTCAAAGTAACTTCCACTTGGCTTGTCAAAGTAGAAGTTAGTCTAAAACGGATTTTTATGGTGGAATTAAGTATGAGACGTTTGAGTTAGAAATGAGGTCCACTATGACAAAACATAAACACCTNACCCTTTCAGACCGTAATGATATCCAATTAGGCTTAGAGCGCGGTGAAACCTTCAAAGCTATTGGACAACTTATTCTAAAAGATCCGACAACCGTTTCCAAAGAAGTCAAACGAAA
>NZ_RJPX01000085.1:0-1416 GCF_003944325.1 Streptococcus mitis
ATCTTATTTTCTATTAAAAACTCCTTCATTCGTTGGTTATGACAAATAATCACATCAGCATTTTTAACATACTGTTCCTTAGAAATTAGATTTTTTTTATTTCCCGAATACCTTAACGACTCTAAATCGTTTATTAAAAAGATCATTTTAGCTTTTCTACATTGTAGTAATTTCATTAAAAAATTTTTTAGTTTCCCATGAGTAGCAAAAGGAAATTGAAATATCACAATATCATTACTTCTAATTCTAATAAGACACAACAAAAGTTTAAACACGTAATCAAATATTCTTACTATTTTACTATTTTTTTTTAATGTTACTAGTGGTTTAAATTTACAGTCTTGAAATATTTTCTGTAGATCATTTGGTGCTTTTGTAGCTGCTGTTGAATCACTACCAAACTCTTCATCAATATAATATAAGTTACTCATTTTTCACCCTCTTAACAATTTTTCTAATTCTAGCCATCATTACTACCATATATACTAAAATTAAAGGCTGTTCAAGATTAATAGCGGTTTGCTTAATTCTTTGGTTTCTAATTTTATGATAGTTATAAATCATCCCAAATTTTCTCTTTAATGAAAAATCAATTTGTAACAATTCCTTGGTCATCATTTGATGTGCAACTGGATTATTAAATAAAATTTTTTCACTATTTTTGGTTAATCCGTCTTCTAAATAGTCACAAAAATAAATTATGTCATTAAACCAACGTAATTTATAACCTCTTCTTGCAACTTCATTCCATAAAACAACTTCACTCATAAAGTTTTCTCCATCTATCTCTGGAAACTTAATACTCTTCAAAATATCTGTTCGATATACTTCTGCCTTATCTCCTAAAATATTCGATTTACCTCGATGTAAATTGTCACAATCTATATACGTTCCTTCAAAAGTCTCTCCAACTATTCTTTTTTTAGAGAAACCTTTATTAAATGCTATACCTGCAAAACTGTTATCAAAGGCAATTCCAGAATAGTTATTAAAAATTTTCTCAATAGCATCATCTGTCAATGAATCATCGGAATCAACGATGAAGAATAGCTCCCCTCTAGCTAAATCCAAACCATGATTAATTGCTCTATGCTTACCCCCATTTTGTTGATAAAAATATCGTATTTCAAAATCTGCCTGTTCCTTAAATGTTTCAACAAGCTCACCTGTCTGATCTATTGAACCATCATCTACAATAAGCCATTCAAAATGTTTATTTGTTTGACTGTTTAATGAATAAAACAACTTATTCATTAAATACCCTCTATTAAAAGTTGGTGTAAATACGGTAATTTTATTCATTAATACTTTCCTTCCTTTTTCCTAAATAATCAAAAAATAATATTGGAAATAGAAATACAGTGTAACCATAGCTCTCAAACATTAGAGAAATAAATACACTAATCAGTAGTATAC
>NZ_RJPX01000086.1:0-1401 GCF_003944325.1 Streptococcus mitis
AAAAAATTACATATAGCATCCAAAATTTCCCACCTAATCTTGAATTTATTGATTACATTCTCATCATTATATCTGTCATAGCTATTATTAGCTTATATTACCTTTTATCAAATGTAATTAAGAAGATAGTATATAAAGGAAATTGGGCAAAACTGACAATAAATACAATGGGAATTAATGTAAACATGGAAAATAGAGACTTTTCTGCAGTCTCATATTTTGATAATTTTCTATCTGATGTTGTTTATCTTTTTGATGAATCTGATGCAGATTTTGTAATTTTTGAAGACCTAGATAGATTTAACGACCATTCAATATTCGAAAAATTAAGAGAAATTAACTTAATGGTTAATCAAAGGAGAAATTCTGCAAAGCGAAAGAAAATAAAGAAAATCATGTTTTTCTATGTAATAAGTGATGAAATATTTTCTGAAAAAAAAGATGTTTCAGCAACAGAGAAGACAAAATTTTTTGATGTAATTATTCCAATCATCCCTATTGTCAACAATACAAATTCATTTGATTATCTAAAATCACGGTTGTTAGATGACCTAGCAATTACGGATAAAAATGACTTCGAAACTTTTTTATATCAAGTTTCCATATTTATTGATGACCTAAGAGTTCTTAAAAATATAGTAAATGAATTTAAAATTTACAAAGAAATACATAAAAATAATATTAAAATAGATTACAAACAACTACTTGCACTGATAATCTATAAAACATTAAACGCCAGTGATTTTAACGACCTAGTTAAATCTAAAGGAGAGTTGTATACTCAAATAAAAAATTCGTTGGAGGATAATGATGAGTGAGATAGCAAAATTTTTGATAAAAAATAATCTTATCAATGAAACATATACAGATTACCTTGTTAGACAATCTAAAAATGGACTTAGTGGAAATGAAAAAAATTTTTTAATAGCTGTATTATTAAAGGATAGCGAGGAGTTAAAAAACATTAAAGTTCTCAAACAGGATAAAATTCATGAGATATTCTTAAAACTATCCGATTATCACTTTTCTGTTGATAATTTTTTTAACGAAGCAATTTATGATTATTTTAATAAAGTATTTGCTGATAAAACTGATAACAATGAGATTAATATTAAGTGTATGGAAGACTACTTTAAAAAGATAATCTTCTTGCAAGATACAACTGACCCACAAAAAATTACACTAAATATAAATAGCATATCTAGAATACTTTATAATAAAATTGTAAATTCACAAGAAGATCATCTCTTCACCAAAATGAAGAGCTATATTTCAGATAATCAAATAAGTGATAACATAAATAATGATGTAAAATTACTACTATTAATTCTAGATAAAAAAATGAATTTAGATTCTGAATTCAATTTAGACTTTACTATTGAAACTCTTCTTGAAAGAATC
>NZ_RJPX01000087.1:0-1137 GCF_003944325.1 Streptococcus mitis
GAATCAGCTTCAACAAGCAACTCAGTAAGAATCAGCTTCAACAAGCAACTCAGTAAGTGAATCTGCATCTAAAGCAGCTTCAGAGTCAGCTTCAACAAGCAACTCAGTAAGCGAATCAGCATCTAAACGAGCTTCAGAAGTAGCTTCACAATCAGCTTCAACAAGCAACTCAGTGAGTGAGTCAGCATCTAAACTTACATCAGAGTCAGCTTCAACAAGCAACTCAGTGAGTGAGTCAGCATCTAAACTTACATCAGAATCAGCTTCAACAAGCAACTCAGTAAGTGAATCTGCATCTAAAGTAGCTTCAGAGTCAGCTTCAACAAGCAACTCAGTGAGTGAGTCAGCATCTAAACTTACCTCAGAGTCAGCTTCAACAAGCAACTCAGTGAGTGAGTCAGCATCTAAACTTACATCAGAATCAGCTTCAACAAGCAACTCAGTAAGCGAATCAGCATCTAAACGTGCTTCAGAAGTAGCTTCACAATCAGCTTCAACAAGCAACTCAGTGAGTGAATCAGCATCTAAAGTAGCTTCAGAGTCAGCTTCAACAAGCAACTCAGTGAGTGAATCTGCATCTAAACGTACCTCAGAGTCAGCTTCAACAAGCAACTCAGTAAGTGAGTCAGCATCTAAAGTAGCTTCAGAGTCAGCTTCAACAAGCAACTCAGTGAGTGAGTCAGCATCTAAACTTACCTCAGAGTCAGCTTCAACAAGCAACTCAGTGAGTGAGTCAGCATCTAAACTTACCTCAGAGTCAGCTTCAACAAGCAACTCAGTGAGTGAGTCAGCATCTAAACTTACNTCAGAGTCAGCTTCAACAAGCAACTCAGTAAGTGAATCAGCATCTAAAGTAGCTTCAGAGTCAGCTTCAACAAGCAACTCAGTAAGTGAGTCAGCATCTAAAGTAGNTTCAGAGTCAGCNTCAACAAGCAACTCAGTGAGTGAGTCAGCATCTAAAGTAGCTTCAGAGTCNGCTTCAACAAGCAACTCAGTAAGTGAGTCAGCATCTAAACTTACATCAGAGTCAGCTTCAACAAGCAACTCAGTGAGTGAGTCAGCATCTAAACTTACATCAGAATCAGCTTCAACAAGCAACTCAGTAAGTGAATCTGCATCTAAAGTAGCTTCAGAGTC
>NZ_RJPX01000088.1:0-1135 GCF_003944325.1 Streptococcus mitis
TATAACTGATCTTGGCCACTACGCTTATTATCAAGTCAGTGAAACAACACTTGCTCCAGAAACACTAGAAAGAGAACTTAGACCACTAGAAGCCATTAAAGATCAATTCCCAAAATATCTATTAACAATGGATACGATTCAGCCAACAGCCAATTACAATGGAATTGAGAAGAAAAATATCATAGATTGGTTACTAGAAAAGTAGATAATCATAAATCATACAGCTAACTAGATTTGTAACAGTCTGTTATCAATGATTCTACCCAAATCCTAACAAAATATATGGAAAAAACATCAAAATGCTGAACTATCAAAGTTTGGAATTATCCAATCCGATGAACAATATGTCTTTACTTATATCGATATGAAGGGTAATGTTAATAGCCCTCTACACTCTGACTATCTTAATAATAAAATGAAATCTGTCAAACGTCGTCATCCAGAACTTAAACATGCTACACCTCATAAATTACGACATACAGGAGCGACACTTGCTAAAAAGGCATGAATGAGCTTAGAAGCCATTTCTGAAGCATTAACTCATAGCGATACAATTACAACTAAAACTTATGTTAATGCTTCAAACATAGTTCCATTATCTGCTGGACAAGTTGCCTACCAACATCTTAAAAACAAGTAGGGTAATTTTAGGGCAAATTTTTTTAGAAAGTATAGAAAAAAGCACCCATAAGGTAAACTTTTGAGTGCTTTGAAACGTTGATATAGTCGTATTGATTAACGTTTACTAAATTGTGATGCTTTACGAGCTTTCTTAAGACCTGGTTCGAACATCTCGTATTTGAATGAATTTCAATATATGCTTAATATCAATGTTTCCCCACGTTTTCAGAAAGAAATATTTCATCTAATTTGAGTAACTTTCAATTGAGTGGTGTGAATTTTACCCTAAAAATACACGAATTGAGCTAGATTTTACCAAAAAGTTCACACCACTATTTAGATGATTTTTTATTTTGCCTGTTTTTACCTATGGTCTTACCCACGACAAAAATTATAGAGCCAAAAAACCCTAGTCACACATTTGAACTAGGTTTTTACGTTGCTTTGATTAACAAGATTACCAAATCTTTCAGAATTACATTTTCTATTTTATAGAAAAATATTAATAATAAAA
>NZ_RJPX01000089.1:0-1090 GCF_003944325.1 Streptococcus mitis
TAAGTCCTCCGTGGGCACCCGCTACCGGTGAACCCAATAGCGATTCCCAAGCCTGACTATCGTGAGGTAGCGGGGAGAGGAAGGGATAGCGAAATCGTGGCTCTACGAACAGGAACGTGATAGTAAGGCGTATATAGCGGATAAGGGGGCTTCAAACTCTAAAGTCCAAAAAGGTAGTCGTAACCTATATGCGTAAATCACGAGAGTAAACGAGGAAAGATGTACNACTTATCCCGTGAGGTCTCATGAGCGCTGAAAGCGTAGTAACAACGAATCATGAGAAGTCAGCCGAGCCCATAGTAGTGAGGAAACTTCTGTAATGGAAGTGGAGCGAAGGGGGAATACTCAAACAGTCTGGGGAGAGACTGTTTGAGGTCTGTCGCTAGAAAGAGAAAACGACAGATTGAAGTAATCCTACTTCACTTGTGTCTGTAAAACGAACGGTCTGATAGAACTGGACTCTATCACGTATTGACTAGATGAAGGTTCACCAATATAAGATGTCCCTCAGGCACCAAAACAAGAAAGGAATACGCACATGTCAAAATTGCTAGATAAGATATTATCACGCGAAAATATGCTGGAAGCCTACAATCAAGTAAAATCCAATAAGGGCTCAGCTGGGATTGATGGAATTACTATCGAAGAGATGGATAATTATCTCAGACAAAACTGGCGCCTGACTAAGGAACGGATAAAACAAAGAAAATATAAGCCTCAACCAGTTCTCAGAGTTGAGATTCCCAAACCAAACGGAGGCATCCGTCAACTAGNAATTCCAACGGTTATGGATAGAATGATTCAACAGGCCATTGTTCAAGTCATTAGCCCTATTTGTGAACCCCATTTCTCNGANACGAGTTATGGGTTCCGACCAAATCGGTCATGTGAAAAAGCCATCATGAAGCTCTTAGAGTACTTAAATGACGGCTATGAGTGGATAGTGGATATAGACCTAGAGAAATTCTTCGATACAGTTCCTCAAGATAGATTGATGTCCTTAGTACATAACATTATCGAAGACGGAGATACGGAATCCTTGATTCGTAAATATCTTCATTCAGGTGTTATCATTAACGGTCAGCGTCAT
>NZ_RJPX01000090.1:0-1051 GCF_003944325.1 Streptococcus mitis
AGATTGGTGAAGGAGTAGCAGACGAAAACGGAAAAGCTACAATCACACCAACAGTAGAACTTCCAGCAGGAGACGTAACAGCGAAAGCAACAGATCCAGCAGGAAATGTATCACAACCAAGCGCACCAGAAAAAGCAACAGCAGATACAAAAGCGCCAGCTAAACCAGAAATCANNACAGATCTAACAGATAAAGCAGGAACTAAGACACCAGTTGAAGTAAGTGCAGAACCAGGATCTAAAGTTGAGTTATTCGATAAAGATGGTCACAAGATTGGTGAAGGAGTAGCAGACGAAAACGGAAAAGCTACAATCACACCAACAGTAGAACTTCCAGCAGGAGACGTAACAGCGAAAGCAACAGATCCAGCAGGAAATGTGTCAGAGCCAAGCACACCAGAAAAAGCAACAGGAGATACAAAAGCACCAGCTAAACCAGAAATCAACACAGATCTAACAGGTAAAGCAGGAACTAAGACACCAGTTGAAGTAAGTGCAGAACCAGGATCTAAAGTTGAGTTATTCGATAAAGATGGTAACAAGATTGGTGAAGGCGTAGCAGGAAAAGACGGAAAAGCTACAATCACACCAACGAAAGAACTTCCAGCAGGAGACGTAACAGCGAAAGCAACAGATCCAGCAGGAAATGTATCACAACCAAGCGCACCAGAAAAAGCAACAGGAGATACAAAAGCGCCAGCTAAGCCAGAAATCAACACAGATCTAACAGGTAAAGCAGGAACTAAGACACCAGTTGAAGTAAGTGCAGAACCAGGATCTAAAGTTGAGTTATTTGATAAAGATGGTCACAAGATTGGTGAAGGCGTAGCAGGAAAAGACGGAAAAGCTACAATCACACCAACGAAAAAACTTCCAGCAGGAGATGTAACAGCGAAAGCAACAGATCCAGCAGGAAATGTATCAGAAGCAAGCACACCAGCAAAAGCAACAGCAGATACAAAAGCGCCAGCTAAACCAGAAATCACAACAGATCTAACAGATAAAGCAGGAACTAAGACACCAGTTGAAGTAAGTGCAGAACCAGGATCTAA
>NZ_RJPX01000091.1:0-990 GCF_003944325.1 Streptococcus mitis
CCCTCAGGCACCAAAACAAGAAAGGAATACGCACATGTCAAAATTGCTAGATAAGATATTATCACGCGAAAATATGCTGGAAGCCTACAATCAAGTAAAATCCAATAAGGGCTCAGCTGGGATTGATGGAATTACTATCGAAGAGATGGATAATTATCTCAGACAAAACTGGCGCCTGACTAAGGAACTGATGAAACAGAGAAAATATAAGCCTCAACCAGTTCTCAGAGTTGAGATTCCTAAACCAAANGGAGGNATNCGTCANNTAGGAATTCCAACGGTTATGGATAGAATGATTCAACAGGCCATTATTCAAGTCATTAGCCCTATTTGTGAACCCCATTTCTCTGAAACGAGTTATGGGTTCCGACCAAATAGGTCATGTGAAAAAGCCATCATCAAGCTACTAGAGTATCTTAACGATGGCTATGAGTGGATAGTGGATATAGACCTAGAGAAATTTTTCGATACAGTTCCTCAAGATAGATTGATGTCCTTAGTACATAACATTATCGAAGACGGAGATACGGAATCCTTGATTCGTAAGTATCTTCATTCAGGTGTTATCATTAACGGTCAGCGTCATAAAACGCTAGTTGGCACACCACAGGGAGGAAATTTATCTCCTCTCTTATCCAATATCATGCTTAATGAATTGGATAAGGAATTAGAAAAGAGGGGACTTCGATTTGTGCGCTACGCAGATGATTGCGTGATTACGGTCGGAAGCGAGGCTGCCGCTAAGCGTGTGATGTATTCAGTCAGTCGTTTTATTGAGAAACGGCTAGGTTTGAAAGTAAACATAACCAAGACTAAGATTACTAGACCAAGAGAGTTGAAATATTTAGGTTTCGGGTTCTGGAAATCATCAGCTGGTTGGAAAAGTCGCCCCCATCAAGATAGTGTTCGGAGATTTAAGCTTAAATTGAAGAAACTAACACAGAGGAAGTGGAGTGTAGATTTAACAAGACGTATTGAACAACTGAATTT
>NZ_RJPX01000092.1:0-915 GCF_003944325.1 Streptococcus mitis
CAGCTCTTACAACAATCGTTAAAAATGGTGAAAATGGCCAAACACCGAAAGTTAAAGCAGAACGTGATGAAGCTAAGAAACAAACGACTCTCACCTTCTACATTGATAAAGATGGCGATGGTAATTACACAGAAGGAACAGATACGCTCGTTCAAACATCAATTGTCAAAGATGGACAAGACGGAGCAGCTGGACAAGCAGGACGTGATGGTAAAGAAGTATTAAACGGAAAAGTAGATCCAACACCAAGAGACGGTAAAGATGGCGATAGCTTCGTTAATACTGCCACAGGAGATGTCTTCGTTAAGAAGAACAATACTTGGGAACAAGCAGGCAACATCAAAGGTCCAAAAGGTGACAAGGGAGAAAATGGTCGTGATGGCTTCACACCAGAGGTAAGTGTCACAGACAACCATGATGGCACACACCATCACTATCACTCAACCAGAAGGACGTCCAGCTCTTACAACAATCGTTAAAAATGGAGAAAATGGCCAAACACCAAAAGTCAAAGCTGTTCGTGATGAAGCTAAAAAACAAACTACTCTAACCTTCTACATTGACAAAGATGGCGATGGAAACTATACAGAAGGCACAGATACGCTCGTTCAAACATCCATCGTTAAAGACGGCCAAGACGGAGCAGCAGGTCAAGCAGGACGTGACGGTAAAGAAGTATTAAACGGAAAAGTAGATCCAACACCAATAGACGGTAAAGATGGCGATAGCTTCGTTAATACTGCCACAGGAGATGTCTTCGTTAAGAAGAACAATACTTGGGAACAAGCAGGCAACATCAAAGGTCCAAAAGGTGACAAGGGAGAAAATGGTCGTGATGGCTTCACACCAGAGGTAAGTGTCACAGACAATCACGATGGAAGCCATACCATTACCATTACCCAACCAGAAGGTCGT
>NZ_RJPX01000093.1:0-904 GCF_003944325.1 Streptococcus mitis
AAAAAAAAAAAAACAAACAAAATAATTCCTTTATAAAGTAGTAAACCTATATAACCACTGTCAATTATGACTGTTCCTTGACCTAATGAGACAATTCCAACAATTCTTGTGCCAAATAAAGTAATTCCATAATCTCTAAAAAATACATAACTACTAAAAATTCGATTAGTGAACAATTTATTTAAAAATTGGAAAATGCTATTGGCTTCAAAATTAATTGACATTAGAGTTATAAACAAAACAGACACAGTAATAGCTAAATTAATAAAAAAACTATTTAACGGTCTATTTAGCTTACCCATTTTATCAAAAAAGTAACAAAAGAGAATTACTAAAATACTTATATATCCTGATGTTCTGGAGTCCGCTAACTGTAATATCCATAAATTCATCAATAATAAAAATAAATAGAAGAAGAATTTGAATCTTTTTATTTCAAAAAGATTTAAACTACAAACGGTTAAGGAATAGATCATTAACCCTAATGAATTCGGGTGTACAAATCCTAAACTATTCCTAATACCACCATTTGATCTATATATCACAAAATTACTAATATAGCCAATATGGGACAATAATATAATTGTTAACACGAATACTGTAAGTGTAATAAAATGTATTTTGAAAAATTTTTTATTATCTTTTAATATAATTGTATATAATAAGAAGAAGTACGTTATTTCTAGAAATGTAAAACCATTAAAAAGATTCAAAATAAATGTTAAAAAAAACAATATTAAGGAAGTTAGTTTTAATCTATTTATTCCATATTTAAGACTATGCATCACAAACAGGAATAATATACATATAAGGATTACAATAGAAATTCCATCAATTCTGTCAATATTTACAAATTTCAGTAGATACAATATTGTTAACAGAGAAAAAATTATATTGAACAATG
>NZ_RJPX01000094.1:0-829 GCF_003944325.1 Streptococcus mitis
CCCTCAGTCCTAACCCTTTCTCTTCTAATAAGTATGCTTGGTGGAGAGTAGTTTGTAAATGATTCTGAGAGTATTATGAGCATAAGCAATGACGTCTTTCATCTTGCTTACTCTTTGGGAAATTCGATTGTAAAAAGAAGAAAAAGCTGGATCCTTGGAATGTGCTGCAATTAATCCCGACATGGTCAAAGCCTGTTTTATTTAGCGATTTCCTTGCGTGATGTGTGAGGATTTTTTAATGCCAGCACTATAGGCTAAACATCTTTTTCTGTCATGAGTTAGCAAGCTCTGCCTGCTTAGAGTTTTACATGTAATCTATTTTAATAGTAATGTTTTATCATTTTTAAGAGAACGCAGTTTTGCCTCGTTCTCTTTTTTGAAGATTATGTTGGAGAATTTTTGGATTCAATAACAACCTTAAGCGGAGTTTTCGGATTCAAAGGAAAAATCGGAAATAGTAGAAAATGGTCACACTTAATTCATGAGCAGCCAATTAATTCAATTACAATGGAAACAATAAATGAATTATCCATACAAGATAAGGAATCACGTTTAATTCTAGATATTCTTATTTCTTTAAGGCTCTTTGTCAACTGTAGTGGGTTGAAGAAAAGCTAAGCTCGAGAAAGGACAGATTTAGTCCTTTCTTTTTTGATATTCAGAGCAATAAAAATCCGTTTTTTGAAGTTTTCGAAGTTCCGAAAACCAAAGGCATTTCGTTTGATAAGTTTGATGAGATTATTGGTCGCTTCCAATTTGGCGTTGGAATAGGGTAACTGAAGGGCATTGACGATTTTTTCTTTGTCCTTGAAAAAGGTTTTAAAGACAG
>NZ_RJPX01000095.1:0-823 GCF_003944325.1 Streptococcus mitis
ATCTAAAGTTGAGTTATTCGATAAAGATGGTAACAAGATTGGTGAAGGCGTAGCAGGAAAAGACGGAAAAGCTACAATCACACCAACGAAAGAACTTCCAGCAGGAGACGTAACAGCGAAAGCAACAGATCCAGCAGGAAATGTATCACAACCAAGCGCACCAGAAAAAGCAACAGGAGATACAAAAGCGCCAGCTAANCCAGAAATCAACACAGATCTAACAGATAAAGCAGGAACTAAGACACCAGTTGAAGTAAGTGCAGAACCAGGATCTAAAGTTGAGTTATTNGATAAAGATGGTAACAAGATTGGTGAAGGAGTAGCAGACGAAAACGGAAAAGCTACAATCACACCAACAGTAGAACTTCCAGCAGGAGACGTAACAGCGAAAGCAACAGATCCAGCAGGAAATGTATCACAACCAAGCGCACCAGAAAAAGCAACAGCAGATACAAAAGCACCAGCTAAACCAGAAATCAACACAGATCTAACAGATAAAGCAGGAACTAAGACACCAGTTGAAGTAAGTGCAGAACCAGGATCTAAAGTTGAGTTATTTGATAAAGATGGTCACAAGATTGGTGAAGGCGTAGCAGACGAAAACGGAAAAGCTACAATCACACCAACAGTAGAACTTCCAGCAGGAGACGTAACAGCGAAAGCAACAGATCCAGCAGGAAATGTATCACAACCAAGCGCACCAGAAAAAGCAACAGCAGATACAAAAGCGCCAGCTAAACCAGAAATCAACACAGATCTAACAGATAAAGCAGGAACTAAGACACCAGTTGAAGTAAGTGCAGAACCAGGATCTAAAGTTGAG
>NZ_RJPX01000096.1:0-817 GCF_003944325.1 Streptococcus mitis
ACTTACATCAGAATCAGCTTCAACAAGCAACTCAGTAAGCGAATCAGCATCTAAACGTGCTTCAGAAGTAGCTTCACAATCAGCTTCAACAAGCAACTCAGTGAGTGAATCTGCATCTAAACGTACCTCAGAGTCAGCTTCAACAAGCAACTCAGTAAGTGAGTCAGCGTCTAAAGTAGCTTCAGAGTCAGCTTCAACAAGCAACTCAGTGAGTGAATCTGCATCTAAAGTAGCTTCAGAGTCAGCTTCAACAAGCAACTCAGTAAGCGAATCAGCATCTAAACGTGCTTCAGAAGTAGCTTCACAATCAGCTTCAACAAGCAACTCAGTGAGTGAATCTGCATCTAAAGTAGCTTCAGAGTCAGCTTCAACAAGCAACTCAGTAAGCGAATCAGCATCTAAACGTGCTTCAGAAGTAGCTTCACAATCAGCTTCAACAAGCAACTCAGTGAGTGAGTCAGCATCTAAAGTAGCTTCAGAGTCAGCTTCAACAAGCAACTCAGTAAGTGAGTCAGCATCTAAAGTAGNTTCAGAGTCAGCNTCAACAAGCAACTCAGTNAGTGAGTCNGCATCTAAAGTAGCTTCAGAGTCAGCTTCAACAAGCAACTCAGTAAGTGAGTCAGCNTCTAAACGTACCTCAGAGTCAGCTTCAACAAGCAACTCAGTAAGTGAGTCAGCTTCTAAGAAAGCCTCAGAGTCGGCTTCAACAAGCAACTCAGTGAGTGAATCTGCATCTAAACTTACCTCAGAGTCAGCTTCAACAAGCAACTCAGTGAGTGAGTCAGCATCTAAAGTAGCTTCAGAGTCGGCTTCAACA
>NZ_RJPX01000097.1:0-805 GCF_003944325.1 Streptococcus mitis
TCTTGTTCAGTTTTCAAAGGTCTTTGTCACTCACTTCTCTCAAGTGACAACTATATCAGTATATCACAGTCGCTTTCGCTTGTCAACACTTTTTTGAAACTTTTTTAAACTTTTTTCATCAAGTGTTTCAAACCACAATATACCATAGTCCGTACGGGATTCGAACCCGTGTTACCGCCGTGAAAAGGCGGTGTCTTAACCCCTTGACCAACGGACCAGAGTTGTTATTTTCAACTCTTACTATTATACCGACTTTTTCAGACTTGTCAACTACTTTTTCTATTTTTTTTCAATTTTTTTGCATGACTTCCTAATGGCTACGGATATCAAACTCTTTAAGCACAATACGTAAGTCTCTTAGTACTCTTTGACGTCCTCGGAAGCGTTCATGTCTTAAGACGCGTTCTAACTCTTCTTGGTGCTCTTTAGTTTGTTTGTTTCTATAATCTCTTAGCGTTTCATGAAAGAGATAATAATCGTCTAGCCAAAGACCTCCCTCACTTACTCGATGACTAATCTCACCTACTTCTTCATAAGGTTCTTTATCATATCTTCGTTTTTGACTTTCTTGTTTACGGAGATAATCTAGAATCCGACTCCGAAACTTGGTTTTGAAATATTTCCTTAAACGAGGAATATCTTCTACTAATCCTTCTTCTTTACTAATCAATTCATGCAAGCAAATCATTCCCTCTTGATCCCAATCCGATAACTCCCACAAATGAAGGTAATATTCATTTCTACACTTGTATACAATACCTTGGACTTCTTCATACAATTCTTTAAGCATAATCTTCCCCTTTCT
>NZ_RJPX01000098.1:0-792 GCF_003944325.1 Streptococcus mitis
TTCCTGAGAAATTTGTATATTCCTGAGAAATTTGTATATCCATCAAAGTATCCTACTTTCTTTCAAAGAATTCATAAATAATAAAATATCTTCTTTTATATTTGCTAAATCTTCTTTAAATTCTTTGGAAAGAGATATTGCAATTTCTTCCTCACTCATATTTTCAGACAACATTAATAAAATTTTTACTCCAATTTCATTTGTTTGAAAATAGTATCCTGTTGATTTATCAAATACGATCGCACCATTTTCTATTTTTTTAATTTCTAATTTATGTTTTTTTGAAAATATTTTCATTATTGCGTCCTTCCATATATCTATCTACTTGTAGTATCCACCGTTCAAGTATACAAAATTTCTCAAAAAATTCTATAATTATAGGATTGACTGTCGGTAGACTAAGAATACTGGTCAATTTTTCCCCATCTACAATCTTTCTCCTTACCAATTCAGTATTCCAAATATGATTAGAATTTTCTTTTACAAATTTTCTATAACTTGAATATAGTGGACTAGAATAGTCACCTTTTACTCTCCTTGTAAAAATATCTACTGGAACAATTCCTTTTAAAGTTTGATAAAGGATTTCCTTCGATGTCGCTCTTCCAACAATTATTTTATCTGGTATGTTCATAGATGTTTTTACAATTTGATAATTTAAGAATGGTGCTTCTACATCTAATATTCCAGCTAACTGCCTATTAACTTGTTCTAAGACTTTTTAATAGCAAATTAGTGAACTAATAGCTTGATATTTTGCTCTATTTTTATGAAATTCTACTTCCTTATCTA
>NZ_RJPX01000099.1:0-782 GCF_003944325.1 Streptococcus mitis
CATCAGAATCAGCTTCAACAAGCAACTCAGTAAGTGAATCTGCATCTAAAGTAGCTTCAGAGTCAGCTTCAACAAGCAACTCAGTAAGCGAATCTGCATCTAAACGTGCTTCAGAAGTAGCTTCACAATCAGCTTCAACAAGCAACTCAGTGAGTGAGTCAGCATCTAAAGTAGCTTCAGAGTCAGCTTCAACAAGCAACTCAGTGAGTGAATCNGCATCTAAACGTACCTCAGAGTCAGCTTCAACAAGCAACTCAGTAAGTGAGTCAGCGTCTAAAGTAGCTTCAGAGTCAGCTTCAACAAGCAACTCAGTAAGTGAGTCAGCGTCTAAAGTAGCTTCAGAGTCAGCTTCAACAAGCAACTCAGTGAGTGAGTCAGCATCTAAACTTACATCAGAATCAGCTTCAACAAGCAACTCAGTAAGCGAATCAGCATCTAAACGTGCTTCAGAAGTAGCTTCACAATCAGCTTCAACAAGCAACTCAGTAAGTGAATCTGCATCTAAAGTAGCTTCAGAGTCAGCTTCAACAAGCAACTCAGTAAGCGAATCAGCATCTAAACGTGCTTCAGAAGTAGCTTCACAATCAGCTTCAACAAGCAACTCAGTGAGTGAGTCAGCATCTAAAGTAGNTTCAGAGTCAGCCTCAACAAGCAACTCAGTGAGTGAGTCAGCATCTAAAGTAGCTTCAGAGTCAGCTTCAACAAGCAACTCAGTAAGTGAGTCAGCGTCTAAACGTACCTCAGAGTCAGCTTCAACAAGCAACTCAGTAAGTGAGTCAGCT
>NZ_RJPX01000100.1:0-780 GCF_003944325.1 Streptococcus mitis
ATTATTCTCTACCTTATCGGTCTGGTAGCCACTACCGAAGTCTAATTGATAAGCTGTATTCTCATACTTACCACCTGTTTGACCCAATTCCTTCTTAACAGTCATTGGATTGGTAATCGTCAGAACTTCTCCAGCTTGCACATAGGTCTTGTAGAACTCTTCTGGATTCTCTGCCTCAAACACTTGGATAGCTCCTTTTGGTTTGAAGTTGCTTGATTTAAGAGCTTCTTGTACACCTGATGGGGCCTTTTCTAGACTTTCATAAAGAGCCATTTTCAACCCTTTGACCACTTGCCCTTTAGAATCCGTTACTTGAACACCATCTTGATTGATTGTAACAGCTTCTTCTGGGTAATCATCAACGATATAGAACCCTTTGGCAATACGATCTTTATCTGCTTCAATGCCCTTGTATTGGCTATAATCTGCCGTTACCTTGTAATAGTTGACTGAGCCTGCCAAGACCTGTTTACCACCNATGTTCACACCTGCCTTGTTCAGATTCTTCTTACCTGGTTTCGCAGTAGGAACATTATTCTCTACCTTATCGGTCTGGTAGCCACTACCGAAGTCTAATTGATAAGCTGTATTCTCATACTTACCACCTGTTTGACCCAATTCCTTCTTAACAGTCATTGGATTGGTAATCGTCAGAACTTCTCCAGCTTGCACATAGGTCTTGTAGAACTCTTCTGGATTCTCTGCCTCAAACACTTGGATAGCTCCTTTTGGTTTGAAGTTGCTTGATTTAAGAGCTTCTTGTACACCTGATGGGGCCTT
>NZ_RJPX01000101.1:0-767 GCF_003944325.1 Streptococcus mitis
CTGGNTTAGCTGGNGCTTTTGTATCTGCTGTTGCTTTTGCTGGTGTGCTTGCTTCTGATACATTTCCTGCTGGATCTGTTGCTTTCGCTGTTACATCTCCTGCTGGAAGTTTTTTCGTTGGTGTGATTGTAGCTTTTCCGTTTTCGTCTGCTACGCCTTCACCAATCTTGTGACCATCTTTATCAAATAACTCAACTTTAGATCCTGGTTCNGCACTTACTTCAACTGGTGTCTTAGTTCCTGCTTTATCTGTTAGATCTGTTNTGATTTCTGGTTTAGCTGGNGCTTTTGTATCTGCTGTTGCTTTTGCTGGTGTGCTTGCTTCTGATACATTTCCTGCTGGATCTGTTGCTTTCGCTGTTACATCTCCTNCTGGAAGTTTTTTCGTTGGTGTGATTGTAGCTTTTCCGTCTTTTCCTGCTACNCCTTCACCAATCTTGTGACCATCTTTATCAAATAACTCAACTTTAGATCCTGGTTCNGCACTTACTTCAACTGGTGTCTTAGTTCCTGCTTTATCTGTTAGATCTGTTGTGATTTCTGGNTTAGCTGGNGCTTTTGTATCTGCTGTTGCTTTTGCTGGTGTGCTTGCTTCTGATACATTTCCTGCTGGATCTGTTGCTTTCGCTGTTACATCTCCTGCTGGAAGTTTTTTCGTTGGTGTGATTGTAGCTTTTCCGTTTTCGTCTGCTACGCCTTCACCAATCTTGTGACCATCTTTATCAAATAACTCAACTTTAGATCCTGGTTCTGCACTTACTTCAACT
>NZ_RJPX01000102.1:0-763 GCF_003944325.1 Streptococcus mitis
GGCTCTATAATATTTGTAGTGGGTAAATCCCCTATAGATATTATGGAGCCTATTTTTGTGTAGAAAAAAAGTCCCATAAGATCTATAATGAAAAGCGACCAAACTATCATTAGAAAGAATCATATGGAACAATTACATTCTATCACAAAACTACTCGATATTAAAGACCCTAATATCCAAATTATAGATATCATTAATAAGGGTACACACAAGGAAATCATCGCTAAACTAGACTATGAGGCCCCATCTTGTCCTGATTGCGGAAGCCTAATGAAGAAATATGACTTTCAAAAACCGTCTAAGATTCCTTACCTTGAAACGNCTGGTATGCCTACTAGAATCCTCCTTAGAAAACGCCGTTTTAAGTGCTATCAGTGCTCTAAAATGATGGTCGCTGAAACCTCTCTCGTCAAGAAAAATCACCAAATACCTCGTATCATCAACCAAAAGATTGCTCAAAAGCTGATTGAAAAAACTTCCATGACCGATATTGCTCATCAGTTGTCTATTTCANCTTCAACTGTCATTCGCAAGCTCAATGACTTTCACTTTAAGCCTGATTTTTCTCGCCTTCCTGAGATTATGTCTTGGGACGAATATACCTTTACAAAAGGAAAGATGAGTTTCATTGCACAAGATTTTGATAATCTCAGTATCATCGCTGTTCTTGAAGGTAGAACACAGGCTGTCATCCGAAATCACTTTCTTCGATACGATAGAGCTGTCCGATGTCGAGTGAAAATTATTACTATGGATATGTTTA
>NZ_RJPX01000103.1:0-721 GCF_003944325.1 Streptococcus mitis
GGAATCTCAACTCTGAGAACTGGTTGAGGCTTATATTTTCTCTGTTTCATCAGTTCCTTAGTCAGGCGCCAGTTTTGTCTGAGATAATTATCCATCTCTTCGATAGTAATTCCATCAATCCCAGCTGAGCCCTTATTGGATTTTACTTGATTGTAGGCTTCCAGCATATTTTCGCGTGATAATATCTTATCTAGCAATTTTGACATGTGCGTATTCCTTTCTTGTTTTGGTGCCTGAGGGACATCTTATATTGGTGAACCTTCATCTAGTCAATACGTGACAGACTCCAGTTCTATCAGACCGTTCGTTTTACAGACACAAGTGAAGTAGGATTACTTCAATTAGTTGTTCACCCCTTCGCTCCACTTCCATTACAGAAGTTTCCTCACTACTATGGGCTCGGCTGACTTCTCATGATTCGTTGTTACTACGCTTTCAGCGCTCATGAGACCTCACGGGATAAGTCGTACATCTTTCCTCGTTTACTCTCGTGATTTACGCATATAGGTTACGACTACCTTTTTGGACTTTAGAGTTTTAGGCCCCCTTATCCGCTATATACGCCTTACTATCACGTTCCTGTTCGTAGAGCCACGATTTCGCTATCCCTTCCTCTCCCCGCTACCTCACGATAGTCAGGCTTGGGAATCGCTATTGGGTTCACCGGTAGCGGGTGCCCACGGAGGACTTACACCTCAGATGTACGACATGCCCGTCGTAC
>NZ_RJPX01000104.1:0-705 GCF_003944325.1 Streptococcus mitis
TCTTCTAAACGTACCTCAGAGTCAGCTTCAACAAGCAACTCAGTAAGTGAGTCAGCTTCTAAGAAAGCCTCAGAGTCGGCTTCAACAAGCAACTCAGTGAGTGAATCTGCATCTAAACTTACCTCAGAGTCAGCTTCAACAAGCAACTCAGTGAGTGAGTCAGCATCTAAAGTAGCTTCAGAGTCGGCTTCAACAAGCAATTCAGTAAGTGAGTCAGCATCTAAAGTAGCTTCAGAGTCAGCTTCAACAAGCAACTCAGTGAGTGAGTCAGCATCTAAACTTACATCAGAATCAGCTTCAACAAGCAACTCAGTAAGTGAATCTGCATCTAAAGTAGCTTCAGAGTCAGCTTCAACAAGCAACTCAGTAAGCGAATCAGCATCTAAACGTGCTTCAGAAGTAGCTTCACAATCAGCTTCAACAAGCAACTCAGTGAGTGAGTCAGCATCTAAACTTACNTCAGAGTCAGCTTCAACAAGCAACTCAGTAAGCGAATCAGCATCTAAACGTGCTTCAGAAGTAGCTTCACAATCAGCTTCAACAAGCAACTCAGTGAGTGAGTCAGCATCTAAACTTACCTCAGAGTCAGCTTCAACAAGCAACTCAGTAAGTGAATCNGCATCTAAAGTAGCTTCAGAGTCAGCTTCAACAAGCAACTCAGTAAGTGAGTCAGCGTCTAAACGTACCTCAGAGTCAGCTTCAACA
>NZ_RJPX01000105.1:0-693 GCF_003944325.1 Streptococcus mitis
TCAGCATTCAGCATCTAAACTTACATCAGAATCAGCTTCAACAAGCAACTCAGTAAGTGAATCTGCATCTAAAGTAGCTTCAGAGTCAGCTTCAACAAGCAACTCAGTAAGCGAATCAGCATCTAAACNTACNTCAGAGTNAGCTTCAACAAGCAACTCAGTGAGTGAGTCAGCATCTAAAGTAGCTTCAGAGTCGGCTTCAACAAGCAACTCAGTGAGTGAGTCAGCATCTAAACTTACATCAGAATCAGCTTCAACAAGCAACTCAGTAAGTGAATCTGCATCTAAAGTAGCTTCAGAGTCAGCTTCAACAAGCAACTCAGTAAGCGAATCNGCATCTAAACGTGCTTCAGAAGTAGCTTCACAATCAGCTTCAACAAGCAACTCAGTGAGTGAGTCAGCATCTAAAGTAGCTTCAGAGTCNGCTTCAACAAGCAACTCAGTNAGTGAGTCAGCATCTAAACTTACATCAGAATCAGCTTCAACAAGCAACTCAGTAAGTGAATCTGCATCTAAAGTAGCTTCAGAGTCAGCTTCAACAAGCAACTCAGTAAGCGAATCAGCATCTAAACGTGCTTCAGAGTCAGCTTCAACAAGCAACTCAGTGAGTGAGTCAGCATCTAAAGTAGCTTCAGAGTCGGCTTCAACAAGCAACTCAGTGAGTGAGTCAGCATCTAAACTTACATCAGAATC
>NZ_RJPX01000106.1:0-678 GCF_003944325.1 Streptococcus mitis
AAAGTAGCTTCAGAGTCAGCTTCAACAAGCAACTCAGTGAGTGAGTCAGCATCTAAACTTACATCAGANTCAGCTTCAACAAGCAACTCAGTAAGTGAATCTGCATCTAAAGTAGCTTCAGAGTCAGCTTCAACAAGCANCTCAGTAAGCGAATCAGCATCTAAACGTGCTTCAGAAGTAGCTTCACAATCAGCTTCAACAAGCAACTCAGTGAGTGAGTCAGCATCTAAACTTACNTCAGAGTCAGCTTCAACAAGCAACTCAGTGAGTGAGTCAGCATCTAAAGTAGCTTCAGAGTCGGCTTCAACAAGCAANTCAGTNAGTGAGTCAGCATCTAAACTTACATCAGAGTCAGCTTCAACAAGCAACTCAGTGAGTGAGTCAGCATCTAAACTTACATCAGAATCAGCTTCAACAAGCAACTCAGTAAGTGAATCNGCATCTAAAGTAGCTTCAGAGTCAGCTTCAACAAGCAACTCAGTGAGTGAGTCAGCATCTAAACTTACNTCAGAGTCAGCTTCAACAAGCAACTCAGTAAGTGAATCTGCATCTAAAGTAGCTTCAGAGTCAGCTTCAACAAGCACCTCAGTAAGCGAATCAGCATCTAAACGTGCTTCAGAAGTAGCTTCACAATCAGCTTCAACAAGCAACTCAGTGAGTGAGTCAGCATCTAAACTT
>NZ_RJPX01000107.1:0-662 GCF_003944325.1 Streptococcus mitis
TCAGAATATAACCTTTCCTTTATACTATTTCTATAATTTGTACTTAAAAAATCTGGTATTATTATTTTATCTATCCAAGAAAAATTTCTGTTCTCAATATTTTTTTTCGAACATCTAAATGCTTCTTTGTATTTTTGTCTTAATTCATCTGTTAAAGATTTGTTATCAATAAAATCTCTTAAACAATCAATAGAATTTCTTTTTACAATAAGACAATACCTTAAAACATAGTTTATACTCTTTAACTTTTCTTGTCTTAATATAGACCACGGAGTAGCAGTCATAGATGTGAACAATTCATCGCCTCCGATTCCAATAAAGTGGACATGAGACTGTTGATTTTTAGTATTCTCAATTACTTCTTCCAAATAATGTTCAGTATCAGCCCACAATAGCGGATTAGAAGGAACTTTGTTCCCAATATAAGAATGATCCATCTCAAATCTGTGATTAATTTTTTCCAATGAAGTTAGTTTAATCAATGGACAATGTATATCTTCTGAAATACTTTCGGCCCATTTTGTATCACTATTTGATTCCACACTAGATTCGGCATGAAAAAGAAGAAAATCATGATTTATTTTGTTCAGCATATATGCTATGCATGCTGAGTCAATACCACCAGATAAATCAGCAGAAATGTTATTGTATTTGTTTACAAT
>NZ_RJPX01000108.1:0-660 GCF_003944325.1 Streptococcus mitis
GACTGAAGCAGAAAAAGCTAAGGTAGCAGACGCAGTTAAGAAATCAAACCCAACAGTAACAGATGTTAAGGTTGGTAAAGATGGCACAGCAACCGTAACCTTCCCAGATGGCACAACAGCCGTTATTCCATCAGGTAAGGCAGTTAAGAAATCATCAGATAATGCAGTTAAGGATCCAGCGGTAACACCAGTTGTAGATCCAAGCAACTTGACTGAAGCAGACAAAGCTAAGGTAGCAGATGAAGTTAAGAAATCAAACCCAACAGTAACAGATGTTAAGGTTGGCAAAGATGGTACAACCACAGTTACATTCCCTGATGGCACAACAGCCGTTATTCCATCAGGTGATACAGTTAAGAAATCATCAGATAACGCAGTTAAGGATCCAGCGGTAACACCAGTTGTAGATCCAAGCAACTTGACTGAAGCAGACAAAGCTAAGGTAGCAGATGAAGTTAAGAAATCAAACCCAACAGTAACAGATGTTAAGGTTGGTAAAGATGGCACAGCAACCGTAACCTTCCCAGATGGCACAACAGCCGTTATTCCATCAGGTAAGGCAGTTAAGAAATCATCAGATAATGCAGTTAAGGATCCAGCGGTAACACCAGTTGTAGATCCAAGCAACTTGACTGAAGCAGAAAAAGCTAAGGTAGCAGA
>NZ_RJPX01000109.1:0-639 GCF_003944325.1 Streptococcus mitis
GATAGTGGTCACCCCAGCCAGATACCTTATCTGCTATCCATTTAGGAACTCCTAACTTAAGCAATCCCCATAATCGTCTAGATTTCTTCTTCCATTGCTTCCAGATAATCACTCGTAGGCGAGTACGCAAGCGCTCATCTATGCTGGTGACAATACTTTTCATATTTCCCAATGAGAAATAGTTTATCCATCCTCGAATAGANAAATTCAGTTGNTCAATACGTCTTGTTAANTCTANACTCCANTTCCTCTGTGTTAGTTTCTTCAATTTAAGCTTAAATCTCCGAACACTATCTTGATGGGGGCGACTTTTCCAANCAGCTGATGATTTCCAGAACCCGAAACCTAAATATTTCAACTCTCTTGGTCTAGTAATCTTAGTCTTGGTTATGTTTACTTTCAAACCTAGCCGTTTCTCAATAAAACGACTGACTGAATACATCACACGCTTAGCGGCAGCCTCGCTTCCGACCGTAATCACNCAATCATCTGCGTAGCGCACAAATCGAAGTCCCCTCTTTTCTAATTCCTTATCCAATTCATTAAGCATGATATTGGATAAGAGAGGAGATAAATTTCCTCCCTGTGGTGTGCCAACTAGCGTTTTATGACGCTGACCGTTAATGATAACACCTGAAT
>NZ_RJPX01000110.1:0-606 GCF_003944325.1 Streptococcus mitis
CTTCAACTGTCATTCGCAAGCTCAATGACTTTCACTTTAAGCCTGATTTTTCTCGCCTTCCTGAGATTATGTCTTGGGACGAATATACCTTTACAAAAGGAAAGATGAGTTTCATTGCACAAGATTTTGATAATCTCAGTATCATCGCTGTTCTTGAAGGTAGAACACAGGCTGTCATCCGAAATCACTTTCTTCGATACGATAGAGCTGTCCGATGTCGAGTGAAAATTATTACTATGGATATGTTTAGTCCCTATTATGACTTGGCTAAACAGCTTTTTCCGTGTGCTAAAATCGTTCTAGATCGCTTTCACATTGTACAACATCTTAGCCGTGCCATGAGTCGTGTGCGTGTCCAAATCATGAATCAGTATCATCGAAAATCCCATGAATACAAGGCTATCAAGCATTACTGGAAACTTATCCAACAAGATAGTCGGAAACTCAGTGAGAAACGTTTTTATCGCCCTACTTTTCGTATGCACTTAACAAATAAAGAGATTCTAGACAAGCTTTTGAGCTATTCAGAAGACTTAAAACACCACTATAATCTCTATCAACTCTTACTTTTTCACTTTCAGAATAAGGAAGCTGACAAATTTTTCG
>NZ_RJPX01000111.1:0-585 GCF_003944325.1 Streptococcus mitis
TGGAGAGATGAATTAGCAGAAAAAATTCGGGAAGATTTAGGCATTAACTATGAACTACAGGCATGGCAATTTGAAAAAGAAATGTCACGATTTATAACGACTGATTTAGACAAGTTATTCGCAAAACGTACTAGATTGGAAAGGGATGCTTATTTTGCGGATAGTACGACGTCTATCAGAAAAGAAATTGATCGTTTAGATGCACAAATACTGGAGTACATAGAAAAAGCCCCTGAACAAAGTCAGGAGAAGACAGACTGGAATGATGCCTTGAGAACCCAGAATCAACAGTCATCAGTTGATTTATCAGCTGTATCGGTAGAAAATGAAAAATCCTTTAATAATCCATTAGAGCTAGTTTGGGAATTACATGGAAAATGGAGAGATGAATTAGCAGAAAAAATTCGGGAAGATTTAGGCATTAACTATGAACTACAGGCATGGCAATTTGAAAAAGAAATGTCACGATTTATAACGACTGATTTAGACAAGTTATTCGCAAAACGTACTAGATTGGAAAGGGATGCTTATTTTGCGGATAGTACGACGTCTATCAGAAAAGAAATTGATCGTTTAGATGCACAA
>NZ_RJPX01000112.1:0-578 GCF_003944325.1 Streptococcus mitis
ATAAGATGTCCCTCAGGCACCAAAACAAGAAAGGAATACGCACATGTCAAAATTGCTAGATAAGATATTATCACGCGAAAATATGCTGGAAGCCTACAATCAAGTAAAATCCAATAAGGGCTCAGCTGGGATTGATGGAATTACTATCGAAGAGATGGATAATTATCTCAGACAAAACTGGCGCCTGACTAAGGAACTGATGAAACAGAGAAAATATAAGCCTCAACCAGTTCTCAGAGTTGAGATTCCCAAACCAAACGGAGGTATTCGTCAGTTAGGAATTCCAACAGTTATGGATAGAATGATTCAACAGGCCATTATTCAAGTCATTAACCCTATTTGTGAACCCCATTTCTCTGAAACGAGTTATGGGTTCCGACCAAGTAGGTCATGTGAAAAAGCCATCATCAAGCTACTAGAGTATCTTAACGATGGCTATGAGTGGATAGTGGATATAGACCTAGAGAAATTTTTCGATACAGTTCCTCAAGATAGATTGATGTCCTTAGTACATAACATTATCGAAGACGGAGATACGGAATCCTTGATTCGTAAGTATCTTCATTCAGGTGTTATCA
>NZ_RJPX01000113.1:0-577 GCF_003944325.1 Streptococcus mitis
GTATAATAGTAAGAGTTGAAAATAACAACTCTGGTCCGTTGGTCAAGGGGTTAAGACACCGCCTTTTCACGGCGGTAACACGGGTTCGAATCCCGTACGGACTATGGTATATTGTGGTTTGAAACACTTGATGAAAAAAGTTTAAAAAAGTTTCAAAAAAGTGTTGACAAGCGAAAGCGACTGTGATATACTGATATAGTTGTCACTTGAGAGAAGTGAGTGACAAAGACCTTTGAAAACTGAACAAGACGAACCAATGTGCAGGGCACTACAACTAAGGTTGTAGTACTGAACAATGAAAAAACAATAAATCTGTCAGTGACAGAAGTGAGTGAGAACTCAAACTTTTAATGAGAGTTTGATCCTGGCTCAGGACGAACGCTGGCGGCGTGCCTAATACATGCAAGTAGAACGCTGAAGGAGGAGCTTGCTCTTCTGGATGAGTTGCGAACGGGTGAGTAACGCGTAGGTAACCTGCCTGGTAGCGGGGGATAACTATTGGAAACGATAGCTAATACCGCATAATAGCAGATGTTGCATGACATTTGCTTAAAAGGTGCAAATGCATCACTACCAG
>NZ_RJPX01000114.1:0-573 GCF_003944325.1 Streptococcus mitis
TTACATCAGAATCAGCTTCAACAAGCAACTCAGTAAGCGAATCAGCATCTAAACGTGCTTCAGAAGTAGCTTCACAATCAGCTTCAACAAGCAACTCAGTGAGTGAATCTGCATCTAAACGTACCTCAGAGTCAGCTTCAACAAGCAACTCAGTNAGTGAGTCAGCNTCTAAAGTAGCTTCAGAGTCAGCTTCAACAAGCAACTCAGTNAGTGANTCNGCATCTAAACTTACATCAGAATCAGCTTCAACAAGCAACTCAGTAAGCGAATCAGCATCTAAACGTGCTTCAGAAGTAGCTTCACAATCAGCTTCAACAAGCAACTCAGTGAGTGANTCAGCATCTAAANTNNCATCAGANTCAGCTTCAACAAGCAACTCAGTAAGTGAATCTGCATCTAAAGTAGCTTCAGAGTCAGCTTCAACAAGCAACTCAGTAAGCGAATCAGCATCTAAACGTGCTTCAGAAGTAGCTTCACAATCAGCTTCAACAAGCAACTCAGTGAGTGAGTCAGCATCTAAACTTACCTCAGAGTCAGCTTCAACAAGCAACTCAGTGAGTGAGTCAGCATCTA
>NZ_RJPX01000115.1:0-565 GCF_003944325.1 Streptococcus mitis
TAAGTGGGCTGTGTCTTTGACTGGAACTTTGTCGGTTGGTTTCACTAGTTCGAAGTCTTGGTTTACTAGCTCTGTTCCTGGAATTGTATGACTGATTCCTGTTGTTGGATCTGTCACTGTTGCTGTTCCGTCGTCGCCTACTGTTACTTCCTTACCTGGGTTCTTGTCTTTGACTTTATCTGCCACTTGTTTCTTCTCTTCTGGAGTTAAGTGGGCTGTGTCTTTGACTGGAACTTTGTCGGTTGGTTTCACTAGTTCGAAGTCTTGGTTTACTAGCTCTGTTCCTGGAATTGTATGACTGATTCCTGTTCTTGGATCTGTCACTGTTGCTGTGCCGTCGTCGCCTACTGTTACTTCCTTACCTGGGTTCTTGTCTTTGACTTTATCTGCCACTTGTTTCTTCTCTTCTGGAGTTAAGTGGGCTGTGTCTTTGACTGGAACTTTGTCGGTTGGTTTCACTAGTTCGAAGTCTTGGTTTACTAGCTCTGTTCCTGGAATTGTATGACTGATTCCTGTTGTTGGATCTGTCACTGTTGCTGTTCCGTCGTCGCCTACTGTTACTTCC
>NZ_RJPX01000116.1:0-543 GCF_003944325.1 Streptococcus mitis
GGGCTCTTTGTCAACTGTAGTGGGTTGAAGAAAAGCTAAGCTCGAGAAAGGACAGATTTAGTCCTTTCTTTTTTGATATTCAGAGCAATAAAAATCCGTTTTTTGAAGTTTTCGAAGTTCCGAAAACCAAAGGCATTTCGTTTGATAAGTTTGATGAGATTATTGGTCGCTTCCAATTTGGCGTTGGAATAGGGTAACTGAAGGGCATTGACGATTTTTTCTTTGTCCTTGAAAAAGGTTTTAAAGACAGTCTGAAAAAGAGGATGAACCTGCTTTAGATTGTCCTTAATGAGTTCGAAAAATTTGTCAGCTTCCTTATTCTGAAAGTGAAAAAGTAAGAGTTGATAGAGATTATAGTGGTGTTTTAAGTCTTCTGAATAGCTCAAAAGCTTGTCTAGAATCTCTTTATTTGTTAAGTGCATACGAAAAGTAGGGCGATAAAAACGTTTCTCACTGAGTTTCCGGCTATCTTGCTGGATAAGTTTCCAGTAACGCTTGATAGCCTTGTATTCATGGGATTTTCGATGATACTGATTCATGATT
>NZ_RJPX01000117.1:0-536 GCF_003944325.1 Streptococcus mitis
TGACAGACGTCTTCTGCAGGTATTTTAGAAATGCCGAGAAGCTTAGGAATCTCTTCTCCATAAGTAAAGGCAAAGAGTTCATAGGCTGACTTTCCATTCAAAGCAGCCCGTTTGACGCTGTTGACATGCGAACAAACGAGATTGATGTCCTCCTGAGTTAAGTTGTCAAAAGAAGTTCCCTTAGGTAGAATGTCACGAATCAGCGTGTGATTTTTCTCAATTCTCCCTTTCTGGTCAGAGCGATTAGGGTCACAAAAGAAGAGTTTACTCTCTCCTCGCACATCCATTTCGATATCATCAACCCTGGCAAACTCTCCACCATTATCGGTAAGAATGACAGGGAAAAGTTGGAGTTAAGTTGTCAAAAGAAGTTCCCTTAGGTAGAATGTCACGAATCAGCGTGTGATTTTTCTCAATTCTCCCTTTCTGGTCAGAGCGATTAGGGTCACAAAAGAAGAGTTTACTCTCTCCTCGCACATCCATTTCGATATCATCAACCCTGGCAAACTCTCCACCATTATCGGTAAGAATGACAG
>NZ_RJPX01000118.1:0-531 GCF_003944325.1 Streptococcus mitis
GAATACACTGATCCAGTAGCGACCAAAGGCACGCAAGAACCAGGACGTGAGGGAGAATCAGCGGTTAACGAGTTACTAGAGTACACTAATCCAGTAGCGACAAAAGGAACACAAGAGCCAGGACATGAAGGAGAATCAGAGGTCCAACCGGAGTTACCAGAGTACACTNATCCANTAGCNACNAAAGGNACNCAAGANCNAGGNCATGAAGGAGAATCGGCGGTTAACGAGTTACCAGAGTACACTGATCCAGTAGTGACAAAAGGCACGCAAGAACTNGGANATGAGGGAGAATCAGTAGTTCGCGAAGATTTACCAGAATACACAAACCCGGTGGCAACAAAAGGAACACAAGAACTGGGTCATGAAGGCGAAGCTGCAGTTCGCGAGGAAACTCCAGAATATACTAAACCACTAGAAACCAAAGGCACGCAAGAACCGGATCATGAAGGCGAAGCTGTAGTCCGAGAAGAAGCGCCAGAGTACACTAATCCAATAGCGACCAAAGGGACGCAAGAGCTAGGACATGAA
>NZ_RJPX01000119.1:0-526 GCF_003944325.1 Streptococcus mitis
AACGCAAGATCCAACAACTGGAAATGTGGANGTGACAGTAAGCGGCGTACCAAATGGCACAAAAGTGAAATTACCAGGTGTTAAAGGAGAGAAAGTCGTAACAGATGGCAAAGTAACATTGCCAAATGACGAATTACCAGCAACACCACAGACTGGAAAAGGAAGTGCGCAAGAAGAAGGCAAACTTCCAAAAGAAGGCACAAGTGACATCACAATTCCTAAGAAATTGGTAGAAANTGGCACCCCAACCTTTACANTAGGAACGCAAGATCCAACAACTGGAAATGTGGATGTGACAGTAAGCGGCGTACCAAATGGCACAAAAGTNAAATTACCAGGTGTTAAAGGAGAGAAAGTCGTAACAGATGGCAAAGTAACATTGCCAAATGACGAATTACCAGNAACACCACAGACTGGAAAAGGAAGTGCGCAAGAAGAAGGCAAACTTCCAAAAGAAGGCACAAGTGACATCACAATTCCTAAGAAATTGGTAGAAAGTGGCACCCCAACCTTTACAATAGGAACG
>NZ_RJPX01000120.1:0-522 GCF_003944325.1 Streptococcus mitis
AGTGAGTGAGTCAGCGTCTAAACGTACCTCAGAGTCAGCTTCAACAAGCAACTCAGTAAGTGAGTCAGCTTCTAAGAAAGCCTCAGAGTCGGCTTCAACAAGCAACTCAGTGAGTGAATCTGCATCTAAACTTACCTCAGAGTCAGCTTCAACAAGCAACTCAGTGAGTGAGTCAGCATCTAAAGTAGCTTCAGAGTCGGCTTCAACAAGCAATTCAGTAAGTGAGTCAGCATCTAAACTTACATCAGAGTCAGCTTCAACAAGCAACTCAGTGAGTGAGTCAGCATCTAAACTTACATCAGAATCAGCTTCAACAAGCAACTCAGTAAGTGAATCTGCATCTAAAGTAGCTTCAGAGTCAGCTTCAACAAGCAACTCAGTAAGCGAATCAGCATCTAAACGTGCTTCAGAAGTAGCTTCACAATCAGCTTCAACAAGCAACTCAGTGAGTGAGTCAGCATCTAAAGTAGCTTCAGAGTCAGCTTCAACAAGCAACTCAGTGAGTGAATCTGCATCTAAACG
>NZ_RJPX01000121.1:0-519 GCF_003944325.1 Streptococcus mitis
TATAGTCAATTGAAACAAGAACAAGACAAAAGAGCCTCGAAAAAAGGTATTACAACTCGGTAATGCCTTTTTGAGGTGCTTTTTGATATGAGCCCATGTTTTCTCAATAGGATTGTACTCAGGTGAGTAGGGAGGAAGAGGTAAAAGTTTATGCCCAAACTCTTCACACAAGAGTTCTAGCTTACCCATTCTATGGAATCTTGCATTATCCATAATNATAACTGATGGTTTGTTTAAGGTTGGTAAGAGAAACTTCTGAAACCAAGCTTNAAAAAAGTCGCTCGTCATCGTCTCTTCGTAAGTCATTGGAGCGATTAACTCANCATTTGTTAGCCCTGCAACCAAAGAAATCCTCTGATATCTTCTTCCAGATACTTTACCTCTTATTAACTGACCTTTTAAAGAGCGACCATATTCTCGATAAAAATAAGTATCGAATCCTGTTTCATCAATATAAACAGGTGCTAGATGCTTTAAACTATTAAAACTTTTAAGAAATAAAGCTACTTTTTCTGCGTC
>NZ_RJPX01000122.1:0-508 GCF_003944325.1 Streptococcus mitis
TCATCCGAAATCACTTTCTTCGATACGATAGAGCTGTCCGATGTCGAGTGAAAATTATTACTATGGATATGTTTAGTCCCTATTATGACTTGGCTAAACAGCTTTTTCCGTGTGCTAAAATCGTTCTAGATCGCTTTCACATTGTACAACATCTTAGCCGTGCCATGAGTCGTGTGCGTGTCCAAATCATGAATCAGTATCATCGAAAATCCCATGAATACAAGGCTATCAAGCGTTACTGGAAACTTATCCAGCAAGATAGCCGGAAACTCAGTGAGAAACGTTTTTATCGCCCTACTTTTCGTATGCACTTAACAAATAAAGAGATTCTAGACAAGCTTTTGAGCTATTCAGAAGACTTAAAACACCACTATAATCTCTATCAACTCTTACTTTTTCACTTTCAGAATAAGGAAGCTGACAAATTTTTCGAACTCATTAAGGACAATCTAAAGCAGGTTCATCCTCTTTTTCAGACTGTCTTTAAAACCTTTTTCAAGGACAAAGA
>NZ_RJPX01000123.1:0-505 GCF_003944325.1 Streptococcus mitis
AAATGTGGACGTGACAGTAAGCGGCGTACCAAATGGCACAAAAGTGAAATTACCAGGTGTTAAAGGAGAGAAAGTCGTAACAGATGGCAAAGTAACATTGCCAAATGACGAATTACCAGAAACACCACAGACTGGAAAAGGAAGTGCGCAAGAAGAAGGCAAACTTCCAAAAGAAGGCACAAGTGACATCACAATTCCTAAGAAATTGGTAGAAAGTGGCACTCCAACCTTTACAGTAGGAACGCAAGATCCAACAACTGGAAATGTGGACGTGACAGTAAGCGGCGTACCAAATGGCACAAAAGTGAAATTACCAGGTGTTAAAGGAGAGAAAGTCGTAACAGATGGCAAAGTAACATTGCCAAATGACGAATTACCAGAAACACCACAGACTGGAAAAGGAAGTGCGCAAGAAGAAGGCAAACTTCCAAAAGAAGGCACAAGTGACATCACAATTCCTAAGAAATTGGTAGAAAGTGGCACCCCAACCTTTACAATAGGAACG